>CAZJYH010000363.1:0-5379 GCA_964549365.1 uncultured Alphaproteobacteria bacterium | reverse complement strand
GCTTCGTGAAGATGATGGGGGCGGGCCGCGGCCGAGGGTTCACGCTGCTTCCGGACCCGGACCGGTACGCCCTTCTGGCCGTGTGGGATCGCGAGGCCGATGCGCGCGCGTTCCTTCAGGACTCTCGGTTCATGCGGCGCTACAGGCGCCATGCCGTGCACGACGGGACGGTTCTGCTTGCGACGTTGGCGGCGCACGGGAGCTGGAACGGCCGCAACCCATTCCTTCCGGCGTCGGCGAACACAGGGCACGATGAGGGGCGGGTGGCGGTGCTCACCCGCGCCACCATACGCTTCTCGCGGCTGCGGGCATTCTGGCGGCGTGTGGCTCCGGTGAGCCGGGCGCTCGATGGGGCGGATGGGTTGGAGTGTTCGATCGGCATAGGGGAGGCGCCGTTCGTTCGCCAGGCGACGCTCTCGATTTGGCGCGATCGTGCGTCGATGGAGGACTTCGCGTATCGCAGCGCTCCGCATCGCGACGTTGTGCAACGCACGCGGCGGGAAGGATGGTACCACGAGGACCTCTTCGCCCGTTTCCGGGTGATGGACATTGTGGGCCGCTTTCTCTGACGCCCGGGTCGGCGGTGCATTGCGCGCAGGATCATTCACTGCGTCGGTCAGGAGGACGCCTCATCTTCATCGGCTCGGCCGCGGCGCATTCTGTCGTTGCCGGGCACGCTGCCGGATCGGAGTAGTTCAACAGACGGTACATATTCATGATGCCTCTTCAACCGTTGCTTGCCGCGTCGGCATCACACGATCTGCGTGCGTTGCTGGAGTTCAGCCGTCTGCTGAACGAATGCGACTCGCCGTCGGTGATCTACAACAATGTGCTGCTTTCGCTGATGGGGAAGCTTGCGCTCGGCCGTGCGGCGGTTGCGTTCGCGGCGGAGGACGGCGGCTTCGTTGTGCAGCAGGTGAAAGGACTGGGCGACACGTTGAACGGTGCGCGGCTGCATGCGGTGAGCGATCTGCGCCCCGGGCTGTTCCCGGTTGTCGAGATGATCCCCGATGAGGCGCAGCGTGCGCTGCTGGCCGAGATGCGCATCGAGCAGGTGATGCCGATCGTTTCCGGCGAGCAGGCCTTCGCGCTGCTGCTGCTCGGCACGCCGATGATGCGCACCATCTCGGAATCCGAGGCGTGGAGCTACGCGATGGTGATCGGAGCGATCGCGGCGATGGCGTTGGACGGCTGCCAGGTGCGCGGATTCCTGAACGATGCAAACCGTCGTCTGGAGCGCCGTGTGCATCGATTGCGGTCGTTGCTCGAGACGGTGCGCGAGTTCAATGTGCTCCTCGATCAAGGGGCCATCCTGCGGCTGTTGGGGTTCACGCTGATGGGAGAGATGCAGATCGCGCGCTTCGTGATCGCACTGCGCAACGGCTCCCACTATTGCGTGGTGCTGAATCATCGTTTCGCGACGGAGTTCCCGCACGAGGTGCTGAACGTGGTGGCGGGCTGGGGGACGACCGTGATGAACGAACGCGCGGGGTTGGACGCGCAGCGTACCGAGCTGTACGATCATGGGGTCAGGGCGGCGATTCCGATGGAGTCGCAGAACTCGCGCGGGGTACTGCTCGTCGGCGAACGTCTGCGGTACCCCATCGATCCGGAGGATCTGGAGTTCCTCTCGTTGATCGCGAACCTCGCGATCGGCGCGCTGGACAACGCACGGATGTTTCAGGAGATGATCGTCAAGGAGCGTCTCGAAGAGGATCTGCGGATTGCCGCGGAGATTCAGCAGGGCCTGCTTCCCCGATCGCTTCCGTCGATTCCGGGCTTCGAGATCGCCGCGCGCACGATCCCGACGCAGCAGGTGGGGGGCGATTGCTTCGACACGATCGAGCTGCCCGACGGCCGTGTCCTGCTCACGGTATCCGACGTGTCGGGGAAGGGGACGCCGGCCTCGCTGCTGATGGCGAGCGTGCAGGCTGCCGTTCGTTCGCTTGCGCAGTTGAATCTCCCGCTCGACGATCTGGTGGCGCGCGTCAACGACGTCATCTTCCACAACACCGCCGCCGACAAGTTCATCACCGCGTTCTTCGGCATCATCGATCCGGGCTCCGGTACTTTCACGTACGTCAACGCCGGGCATAACCCGCCGTTCCTCTTCTCGCGCGGCCGGACCACGCAGCTCGATCTCGGCGGCGTGATCCTCGGCATCATGCCCTCGCTGATTCCGTACGCGATGGGCGCGGTGCGGATGGAGCCTGGGGACCTGCTGGTGCTGTATACCGACGGCGTCACCGAGGCGTTCAACGCACGGCTGGAGGAGTACGGCGAGCGCAGGCTCCGTGCCCTGTTCGAGGAGATGCCGTCGTTGACCGCTGCGGAGGCCCTCGACAGCGTGCGCGAGGATCTGTTCCGCTTCGTCGTCGATGCGCCGCAATCGGACGACATCACGATCATGACGCTGCGCCGAAAGGGGGAGGATCATGGGCGCGACGAGCAGTTCCCGCCCTGAAGATCGGTGCGATCAAGCTCCTGCGGTCGCGACATTTTTTTCGTTCCCTCCGCCGACGCCTTGAATATGAAGCGTCGGGCGTCGTAGCTTCACCCAGATTCGGCCGAAGCACTCTCTCAACATTTGACTCTCCCCTGCATGACCGTTGGGACACGATTGCGCGCAGCGCGTGAGGCGCATGGCATGTCGATCGGGGACATCGCGCGGCGCACGTACATCCAGCCTAAGTTCATCGAGGCTATCGAGGAAGACAACCTTGCGTCCGTGCCGGACTCGCACAGGCGGTTGTTCGTGCGCGAATACGCCAAGGTGATCGGCATACCGCAGGATGAGATGATGGCGTTGCTCGATGAGTTCGCCCCACCCCCGCCGCCGGTTCCCATCGCCGAAAATGTCCCGCCCATCACACGCCGATTCTCCGACGACACGCCGCCGCCGAGCGCACCGCGATTGCCCGAGGTTGAACGGAAGACGTACGCGGATTTCATGCGGCGCCTGTCTCGCGGCGGGGGCATCAAGCTGGGCGGCAACAAACTCTCGCGCTGGCTCATCATGAGCGCCGGCGCCTTGCTGGTGATTGTGGCGGCGTATTACCTGATCTTCAGCGGAAAGTCACGCAAGGAAGGGGGCGCAACGACGGCGGATTCCACGCAATCCTCGCCGACGCAGATCCTCGCGCAGGGCTCCGCCGAGTCCGGAGACACCGCGGGAACACACGCAAGCGCTGCCCCCCCGGCCTCCGGTGACAGCCTGACGCTGGAAGGGCGCGCAACCTCGAAGATCTGGTATGCGATCGTGATGGACGGCAAGCGGAGCGAGACCGACACGTTGCCGGCCGGGGGTGTGAAGGTGTGGCGCGCGTCGAAGAACTTCAAGTTGTCGCTCGGCAACGCCGGCGGACTGCAGCTGTCGCTCAACGAAAAAAAGCTCGGCACGCTCGGACCCCCGCATACGAGCGTGCGCAATCAGATCATCGATGCCGCCGGGATCAAGAAGGTGCTCCGTACCGCGACAACACCTCCGGCGAAGCGTCCGGCTCGCCCGCAACAGGGCCGCACACAGATCCCGAGGGTGATCACGCCCACCGAACTGCGCACATCCCCTCCGCGCTGATCTCCGACGCGAGAGTCTCTCTTTGACGGTCCGGGCTCGTGTGCATGCGCGCGCGCCCTTTACCGTGTGGCATACCACAACGTCGGCACCGTCATCAGCTTGCGATGCAGGGGCACCGAGGCGCGCGTCGAGAAGACATCGTAATCATTGCTCTCGATCACACCGAGGATGCGGCGATAGTTGTGACTCATCAGCTTGACGGTGAGGCGGCTGTCGGGATCGAGCATCGCGATTCCCTCTTCCGCGCTCCGGTAGTAGGCGTCGGCCCGCGCGATCTGGAATTGCATCAGGCTGCGGAATTCGCTGCAGACGGCGCGTGCGCCCAGGTGTTGCTCGCTGATGCCGAAGCGCAGCAGATCCTCCTGCGGAATGTAGATCCGGTTGTTCGCGAGGTCCTCGTTGATGTCGCGGAGAATGTTGGTGAGCTGCATGGCGATGCCGAGATCCACCGCCCGCGGGAGGGCTTCCGGTTCGGTGTAGCCGAAGATCTCGCTCGTCATCAATCCCACCACCGACGCCACCTTGTAGCAGTACCGGTACAACTCATCGAACGTTGCGAAGCCGACGCAGGGGCGCAGATCGCTCATCACCCCGTCGACCAGCTCGTTGGGGAGCGATCGATCGATGCGGAACGTGCGCAGCGTATCCGCCCACGCCACCATCACCGGGGCATCGACCGGCTCGCCGGCGTAGACCCGATCGAGATCGGCCTGCCATCGGCGCACGATGTCGTCGACCGCAGCGGCGCCCCCGATCTGATCGGTTGCGGCGGCGCGGTCGATCAGGTCGTCGATGTAACGGCAGAACGCATACACGGCATAACAGGCGTTTCGTTTGCGCTTCGGCAGGAAGATCGACGCGAAGTAGAACGTCTTCGCATGCCGGAGCGTTACCGCGCGGCAGTGTCCGTATGCTTCGTTGACGGGATCATTCGATAACATATTCATTGATGCGTAGTGATCGCCCCTTTGGATCCTCCCTGGGATCGGAGGAAGGTATCCCGGGCCCGGCATCAGTGGAACAAACGCACTCGGTAAAAAGTGCCCAACGTTGAACCGTATCTTCGCCGATGCGGATCTATCTTGATCCGAGCGCGGCGGTGTCGCGTGTCGTTGCCGCGCGTCGGTGCGGGGGAACGCCTACTCGTCCACATCCAGCATCATGGCAAAAGCTAGAGTTCGTTTCGTATGCCAATCGTGCGGCGCGGTATCGCCGAGATGGATCGGCAAGTGCCCGTCGTGCGGCGCCTGGGAGAGTTACGTCGAGGAAGTGGAACAGGTCGCCACGCCGACTCAAACGCGGCTGGCAGGCGGCTCCGCTGCATCGGCGTCGGCGGAGGTGGTGCGCCTCGGTGATGTGAGCATCAGTTCGGAGCCGCGCATCAGCACGGGCATCGCCGAGCTCGACCGGGTGCTGGGCGGTGGGATCATGGCCGGCTCCATCGTGCTGGTCGGTGGCGATCCGGGTGTAGGGAAATCCACCATGATGGCGCAGCTATGCCAGGGGCTGACCGGCCGGAGCGTGCTGTACGTTACCGGCGAGGAGTCGTTGCGGCAGATCAGGCTCCGCGCGGAACGGCTCGGCGTCGACAATCCCGGCGTGATGCTGCTGGCCGAAACCAACCTGGAGACGATCATTGCTACAATCCGCGGCCGCTCGCCCGACGTTGCGATCATCGATTCGATTCAGACGACATTCCTGCCGCACATCGAGTCGGCGCCGGGTTCGGTGGCGCAGGTGCGTGAGAGCACCGCGCTCTTGATGCGCACGGCGAAGTCCAGCGGTGTTGCGGTGTTTGTGGT
>CAZJYH010000362.1:0-5396 GCA_964549365.1 uncultured Alphaproteobacteria bacterium | reverse complement strand
AGCGGGTCGCGAGTGGCGGAAGCAAACGGGTGCATTCCGCTCGGAAATCTCATCAGTCCCCGTGCGTATACCCCTGAAGTATACAGCATCAGCGTGCAGCTTGGCACTTGGCACTCGACCCCTGGCATGCAGGCAACGCCGAGCCCAACGCCGAGAGGGTTTCGCATTCATCATTCAGCATTCGGTTCCGCCTTGACATCTCGCAATTTCGGTATCGACGCCCCTTCCGTATCTTCGAGCACTCTGAAATATTCCGATCGACAATCACGATACAGGGCCACATGAACAGCAACGGGACATCCGCCAACGGGTATGCCAACGGCCATGCAGGAGAGCAATTGGGCCTCGAGTTCGAGGGGGCGTACGCGAACTGGCAGGAGGAGGCCGCTCGGGCCAAGACCACCAGTTGGAAGCACACGACGCTTTCCGGCAACGACGTGGATCTTATGAACACGCCGAAGGATATGAGCGGGTGGAACTACATGGAGAAGCTCGGCTTCCCGGGGCAGTATCCCTACACCCGCGGCATCCACGCGAACATGTATCGCGGCAAGGTGTGGACGATGCGCCAGTTCGCCGGCTTCGGCACGCCGGAGGACACGAACGGCCGCTTCAAGTATCTGCTCGCCAACGGACAGACGGGGCTTTCGACGGCGTTCGACCTTCCCACGCTGATGGGGCGCGATGCCGACGATCCGATGTCCGAGGGGGAAGTCGGGATTTGCGGCGTGGCGATCTCATCGCTCGCCGACATGGAGATCCTGTTCGACGGCATCCCGCTGGACAAGGTGTCCACATCGATGACCATCAACTCGCCGGCGATCATGATCTTCGCCTACTATCTGGCGGTTGCGGAGAAGCAGGGGGTACCGTTCGACAAGCTGCGGGGCACGCTGCAGAACGATATCCTGAAGGAGTACATCGCGCAGAAGGAGTATCTGTTTCCGCCGCGCCCGTCGGTGCGCATCATCACGGACATGATCGAGTGGTGCACCGAGCACGCGCCGCAGTGGAACCCGGTGTCGATCAGCGGCTACCATATCCGCGAGGCCGGATCGACGGCCGCGCAGGAGCTGGCCTTCACGCTCGCCGACGGTTTCGCCTACGTCGAGGACTGCCTGGCGCGCGGCATGGACATCGATGCGTTCGCGCCGAGGCTCTCGCACTTCTTCAACTCGCATGTGGACTTCTTCGAGGAGATCGCGAAGTTCCGCGCCGCGCGCAGGATCTACGCCCGGCGCATGCGCGACAAGTACGGCGCGAAGAGTCCGCGCTCCTGGATCCTGCGCTTCCACACGCAGACGGCCGGCTGTTCGCTGACGGCGCAGCAGCCCGAGAACAACATCGTGCGGACGGCGCTGGAGGCGCTTGCCGCCGTGCTGGGCGGAACGCAGAGCCTGCACACGAACTCGATGGACGAGACGCTGGCGCTTCCCTCGGAGAAGGCCGTGACGATCGCGCTGCGCACGCAGCAGATCATCGCCTACGAGACGGGGGTGATCAACGCGATCGATCCGCTCGGCGGCAGCTACTTCGTGGAGTCGATGACCGACAAGATCGAGGCGGAGGCGGAAGCCTACTTCGAGAAGATCGAGGCGCTCGGGGGGGTGATCCCGGCGATCGAGGCCGGTTTCTTCCAGCGCGAGATCGCCGACGCCGCGTACCGCTATCAGCGCGAGCTCGACGCCAAGGAGAAGATCATCGTGGGCGTCAACGACTTCGTGCAGAAGGAGGAGGCGATCGACATCCCGATCCTGCAGATCGGCAAGGATGTGGAAGCGAAGCAGGTGGAGCGCCTGCGTGCGCTGCGCGCGAGCCGCGACCAGGATCGTGTGGATTCCACACTCGCGGCGCTGCGCCTTGCCGCCGAGGACGGCTCGAACATGATGCCGCATGTGCTGGAGTGCGCGCGCGCCTACGTGACCGTGGGTGAGATGTGCCGCTTGCTGGAGGAGGTGTTCGGTGTGTACGAGGAGCAGCCGGTCTTTTGAGCCGGCTCCTCCGTGACTTCCGATGATACGATCGATACGACGCACGAGCGGGCGCCACGGCTGACCCGCTCGTAGCGTAGATACTGCCTTGCCTCGCGTCGTTCCCGAACGCGAACATGCGCCGGTGCCGATCGGTGCCGGCGACCCATCAACCAAATGCACGCGTACGACCATGCCCACATTGCACTACCCGCTTCGCACCGGACTTATCGGCCTGGGGCTTCTGTTCGCCGCCGCCGGTGTTGTTGCCCAGACCGTCCCGGCGCCGCGCACGATCTCCGTCACCGGCGAGGGGGAAGTGCGTGTTGCGCCCGATGAGGCGTTGCTCAACTTCGGCATCGAAACCTCCAGCAAGGATATCGAGGATGCGCGTCGCGACAGCGAGAAGCGGGTGAAGGATCTCCTGGTGCTCGCCGAAAAGATGGGGATCGCGAAGCAGCACGTACAGACCGAATATCTGAACATCGAGCCCCGGTACGAGTTCCAGAGTGACGGCAGGACGCGCGTCTTTCTCGGCTACTTCACGCGGCGCAACGTGTCGATCGTGCTGAAGGACATGAGCAAGTTCGAGGAGCTGCTCTCCGGCGCACTGAAGCTCGGCGTGAACTATGTCGGCGGCGCCGATCTGCGTGTGTCGGAACTGCGGCCGCATCGCGACAAGGCGCGCCTGATGGCGATTCGGGCCGCGCGAGAGAAGGCCGCGGCGCTCGCCGGTGAACTCGGCGCGAAGATCGGAAAACCGTTGGCGATCAGCGAGGAGTCCACGTACTCGGGACCGGTGTTCCGCGGCGGGTTGGCGATGCAGAACGCGGTGTCGGAAGGAGGTTCCGGCGAAGGCGGCAGCTCGCTCTCCCCCGGCCTGGTGCCGATAACCGCGCGCATCAGCGTCGTGTTCGAGTTGGAGTAGAAGGGCCTGCATGGGCGCCGGAGTGCAACTCCGGCGCAACACAACATATCCGGGAACGTTGTCGCGGAGTTGTCTCCGCGACAACAATCCGTGGGGCACGGGTACCGGAGTGCGACTCCGGCGCGTCATCTGGGGGGAGTGTGCCGTGGCCAACGCAGGCGATCATGACCATTGGGAATCGATGCAGAACGAAGCGACAACACAATCGACCATGACGGCCGCCGGTGCCCTGCGCGACAGGATCCGGCTGATGCGCCCGTCGCACTGGCTGAAGAACGTGTTCGTGTTCGCGCCGCTCGTCTACGGCAAGGCCCTCACCGATCCGTCGCGGGTTGCGTTGTCGCTGGAAACCTTCGCGGCCTTCTGTCTGGTCAGCTCAGCGGTCTACATCATCAACGACATCGCCGACCGTACTGCCGACGCCGAGCATCCGCACAAGCGATCGCGGCCGATCGCGGCCGGGCGCGTCGGCGTCCCCTCGGCGCTCCTGCAGCTCCTGCTGCTTTTGGCCGCGGCGGCGGTGCTGGTTCTGCAGCTTCCGTGGATCACCGCGGCATGCATCGGGCTGTACGCCGCGATGAACGTGGGCTATTCCTTCGGGCTGAAACACGTGGTGGTGGTGGACATCTTCATCATCGCGGGTGGTTTCATGCTGCGGGTGCTTGCCGGGGCGAAGGCGATCGGCGTGGATGCCTCGGAGTGGCTGGTGATCTGCACGCTCTTCCTGTCATTGTTTCTCGCGGTGGCGAAGCGGCGCAGCGAGATCAACCACGTCGGGCGCGGCGACACGAGGAAGGTGCTGGATGATTACACCCCGGAGCTGGTGCGGCTGATCCTGAACGTCTCGGTGACCGGCTCGATCATGAGCTACACGCTCTACACCGTGAGCGATCACGCGCACACATTCTTCCACACCGACAAGTTCATCTACACGGTACCGATCGTGATGTATGGGATCTTCCGCTATCTCTATCTGGACGAGAAGCAGAAGACGGCGGAGAATCCGGTGGCGGTGATCGCCCGCGATCCGTGGCTGATCGCAACGGGCCTTCTTTGGGCGGCGATCTCCATTCTCATCATCTACACCGCGCGCTGAGAATATCTCGCGTATGTTTGCCTCGCCGGCCTGCGATGACCCCGCATCGTGAGGCCCCATGGGCTTCGCGGCGCCCTGGAATCACGACGACGGCAACGAATCTATCATAGCACTACGTGTCGCACCTCATCGTTCATCCGACCATCGCGCAAACCCGGGCCCGCACGGCGGAGCTTCGGGCCGAGCTCGAAGGGCTCTTCAGCGAGCGCATCGGCATCAGCTTCGAGCTGTTCCCGAAGCTGCGGGATCGTTATGCGGAGCTGTTCGGCGATCTGGAGCGACGGGTGCAGGAGAGCACGCTGGAGCTGAGCGAGCGGCGTCGGATGGTGGAACTGTTCAGTCTGAAGCTGGATCGCGGGCAGAAGCTGGACATCAAGACGGTGGAGCTGGTGATGAAGGCGGTGCGGAACGAATTCCATCGCGTTCGCGCGCGGATGCAGGCGGCGTTCAGCGCGGAGCGCCGCAAGGAGATCAACGACGCATGGCGCCCCACGTTCTTCAGCGATGCGCAGGCGCCCGCCGATCCTGCGCAGGGTGCCCGGCGCCGCGCCGACGAACTGCGCGATCTGTACCGCATGCTCGCCAAGCGCCTGCATCCCGATGCGCTTCTCGACGGCGCCGCGCCGCGCCGTGTGTACTGGGATCTAGTGCAGCGCGGGTATCAACGGGGCGATCTGCCGCTGCTCCGCACGCTGCTGCACCTGGTGGAGGCTCTCGGCGATGCGGACCCCGAGATGATCAGCGATCACGAGGCGGAGCTTGCCCGGCTCACCGCGGCGGTCCGCGCCGAGCGTGCGCAGGTGAGCGCGCTCAAGCGCGACGAGCTGTACCAGATGCGCTTCGACATGCAGGACGAGCGGTGGGTTGCCGCGCAGCGTGCCGTGTTGGAGGAGGAGCTGCAGGGGATCGC
The DNA here is from genome assembly GCA_964549365.1 of uncultured Alphaproteobacteria bacterium. Taxonomy (GTDB): domain Bacteria; phylum Bacteroidota; class Ignavibacteria; order OLB7; family OLB7; genus JAFDZV01. The sequence continues at coordinate 492 of CAZJYH010000362.1, read as the reverse complement.
GCACGAGGTGGAGAAGTGCGATCGCTTCCTCGCGCCGCTCCTCTCCGGGCAGAAGGTGCCGCCGCCGGAGATCGTGAAGAACATCTGGAACAGCTTCGTCGAGGATGTGTATTTGAACAATCGGTAGGTTCGGGCAATTGCGCCCAATCCGGACGCCCTCACGGTGTTGAGCGGCATGCATGAGTGCCGGAGTGAACTCCGGCACAACGGGGGACAAGCTCGGTGCAACGTTCTCTATCTCGGAACGTTGTCGCGGAGTTGACTCCGCGACTCGGACGCGTCTACCGGCCGCGCGGTCGCGGAAGAATGGGCCGCTCCGAGTGGTGTCTCAGTTTGAGCAATGAATGCCCCACCGGCATAGTACTGCCTCCTTGATCACAGGCCACCGCTACGCGGCTTGGCAGCACGAGAAGACGCCGATTGCTATGGATAGGCCACCGCTACGCGGCTGAGAGATCGTCCAGTCTGAGCGTCGGAGACGCGACCTATCTA
>CAZJYH010000361.1:2049-5426 GCA_964549365.1 uncultured Alphaproteobacteria bacterium | reverse complement strand
GAGAAAACGTGCTGTAGATTGGCGTATACGTACGATACGCGGCACAGCGATACAGTGATGTACCGCCTGCTGAAACTCGCATCCGCTGCCCGCCAGGTCCGGAGCCGGCAACGGAAGGTTGCGAGAATCGCGAAATTTTCCGCCAAAGTCAAGAAGTTTCTCCCCGAGATACCCCTGGGGGCTACCCGGCGTGCGCTGCTAACACAGTGTTGGCAGCTTTTGTTAGCGCTTTCGAAAAAAATTTCAACGTGTTCGGGGAAGTTGGGGGGCACCCCGGTCCGGATCGCCGCCTGACGGGCATGCAACGGACGGATGGGGGAAGAACGAACAAGCGGGTCGGATCGCCGTTCCGGCCGGTACCAACACGCCGGATCGGCACGTTTCGGGCCTACATCGGCACGAAAGCGGGCACAGTATACGCAAAGTCCGCGTTCCCCCAAACACCGGCACGGACGCACATCCGCCGGGCAGCCGCCGCTTTCGCGAGCATCCGGGGCGCGCCGATCGAACGTGACCATCACATTACCCCTGCGGATGCGGCGCCGAATCGACATGCGGCGCCTCCGGCTTCCGTATCTTTGTTCGTGCCGATATCGCTCGCGGACGGGCCGGGTGGCCCCAAAGACACCGCGCCGACGTGATGGGGCCATCTTTCTTCAACGCATTCAACCGTACGCATGAATCCGCTGCACGCTCTTCTGGACAAGGGACAATCGATCTGGTATGACTTCATCTCTCGCGATTTCATCGCCTCCGGCGCGATGGCGAACCTCGTGGGCCTGGGGCTGCGCGGCATGACCTCGAACCCCACCATCTTCGAGAAGGCGATCGCCGGAACCGGCGCGTACGATGCGCAGATCCAGGAGCTGAGCCGTGCGGGCCGCTCCACCGCCGAGATCGCCACCGAGATCTTCGTGGCCGACATCACCGCGGCCTGCGACGTGATGCGCCCCGTGTATGATGCCTCCAACGGAGCCGACGGCTTCATCTCCATCGAGGTGAACCCGAAGCTTGCGCATGACGGTGCCGGAACGCTCGCCGAGGCGCGGTACCTCTGGGGGCGAATCGACCGACCGAATTTGATGATCAAGATCCCGGCCACTCCGGAGGGCATCCCGGCGGTTCGCAGCGCCATTGCCGACGGCATCAGCGTCAATATCACGCTCATGTTCTCGTTGGAGCAGTATCGTGCCGTGGCCGAGGCCTACATTTCCGGACTCGAAGATCGAGTTGCCGCCGGCGCCGCGATCGGCGGCGTCAACTCGGTGGCCAGCGTCTTCGTCAGCCGCATCGATACCCTGGTCGACGAGATGCTGAACGGCATCGGCACGCCCGAGGCGCTGGCGTTGCGCGGAAAGCTGGCGCTCGCGAACTCAAAGCTGACCTATCAGGAGTTCGAACGGATCTTCTCCGGGGAGCGCTGGGAACGCCTTGCCGCCGCCGGAGCCCGCGTGCAACGCCCGTTGTGGGCGAGCACTTCGGTGAAGAACCCGAACTATCGCGACCTGCTCTATGTCGAGGATCTGGTCGGCCCGCACACGGTGAACACGGTGCCGCCGGAGACGCTCGACGCGATCATGGATCACCTGGTGGTGGGGGCGTCGATCACCGACGGCGTGACCGAGGCCGCCACGGTTGCCGCAAGGATCGCCGAGGCAGGCATCGACGTCGACGCAGTCATGCACCGGCTGCTGGCCGAAGGGGTCGACAAGTTTGTGAAGTCCTTCGAAACGCTCTTCGAGAAGCTGGAGGCGAAGCGCGCGACGCTGGCGGAGGCATAGGGCACGAGAGCCGGATGCGGCACCCGACGTGCCGATCATGCGCAACCTTGATCACGCCCGCCGAACCGTGCTTGATATTGGGAATAACATCGCGTAGCTTCCGAATCGATTGCGTGGATTATGGTCATCGATCCCCATGAACCCTCTGTACAGCAAGGAGGCTTGCATTCGCTACGTTCAGTCCAATACCCGACGATGGCCCTGCCCGGGCTCGCGGCGGTGCGCTGAGCGGTAAGGTTCTGATCCTCAATCAGAACTACGAACCGCTCTGCGTCACCAACACGCAGAAGGCCATCATTCTCCTCTGGCTCGGCAAGGCCGAGCTGGTGGAAGTGCGCCCCGGGCGCACCATACGAACCATCCGGCAAGCATACCCGTATCCCAGCGTCGTTCGGCTGTCGTTGTACATCCACATGCCGTACAAGAAGGTGGAGCTGACGCGGAAGAATATCCTGCGCCGCGACAACCATCGCTGCATGTACTGCGGCAAGACCACTCCACCCCTCACCGTGGATCACGTTCTGCCGAAGTCGCGCAGCGGCGGCGACACGTGGGAGAACCTCGTATGTGCCTGCGTACGCTGCAACAACAAGAAGGGAAACCGCACGCCGGAGGAAGCGAGCATGCGGCTTCGAACGAAGCCGTTCCGCCCCAATCATGTCACGTTCATCCGTCACGTGGTCGGCAGCATCGATCGTGAATGGGAACCGTACCTGTTCATGAACTGAGCCCCGGCATATACGGCCGGCCTGTAGATCGACATCGAGCGCGCATCCTGCGATAGACGGGATGCGCGCTTCGCGTTTGGTGCCTCTCGGTGTGCCGGTCGGCCGGCGATGATGCGGACATGACGCCGCCGAAACAGCGGCGGCGCATGGTTAAGGGTACATGCATCATCATGCAAACAATATTTGCCCGGATCGATCAGGAATATTATTCTTGGCCCGCCTGAATATCCAGACTCCGAGGAGCCTGGCAGGTTTCCCGCCTTTTCTCAAACCCATCTCCGCTCCGGAACGGGGCAACAGGATGTCCACAGCGGTCATCGACCGATCCGGCATCATGCAATCCCGTTCCACACCCTGAGCTGAGTACCGACCGGTCGGGCTGCGTGCGATTTGGCGATCGCATCGCAACAGTCTCTTCCACGGAAACGCTTCCAACCGGGTCGGACACCTTCCCACAATGCCATTCGGCGCGGTCATGCCATCGGCACGGCACGGCTTGCTCCGTAATACCGCATTGCTGTGGGACCATTCCAGCAGACCAGACTACATAGTCAATATCGATGAACGCTGCGAACGGCGAAGGCGCTGGTGGGCCCTTCATCGACGTACGACGCGTGACATCGACGGACACAAACCGCCGTGCACATCAGGGACGACTGCGCACGGCATCATTCAACTCAATGCTCATTGACCATGTCGAGACTTGCTTTGCGATCACATTTTCTGTGGGCGCTCGCGCTCACGTGTGCAATCACGGCCGTACCCGGAGCCGTGAACGCACAGAACTACACGTACCTGCCGTCGAAGCCGACCAACGACGGCCGCATGTTATCGGTTGCCGGCGGCGGCTTGAATACGCTCGGCGACA
>CAZJYH010000361.1:0-2039 GCA_964549365.1 uncultured Alphaproteobacteria bacterium | reverse complement strand
CGGCCCCGTCGTTCGAGATCGGGATCTTCGACGGTGAGACCAGCGGGATCTGGGATCAGGGCACGATGCCGCTCGAGTTCACCCTGTATGCCGATCCGACCGGTGACGGCACCGGCACGACGGTGGTGGGGCAGTGGCAGGGCGACACGATGCCGAACAATGCCTGGTTCACGATCTCGAAGAACACCGACGCGGCGGCAAGCTGCCTCGGTTCGGATTTCTTCTATCTGCTCAAGGTCCGCGGCTCCGAAATGGCAACCGGCCTGCATTGGAGCAGCTTCAAGCTGCGCACCACCGGCACCATCGTCGTGCGCGGCAACAGCAACCTCGCGTTCGCCGCGCCGCTGGCCAACACGCTCGACCTGTTCACCATCTACCCGAGCTACCCGGCATTGACGCCGACCCCTTACGACGGCACGTGGCGGTTCTTCTTCGAGGTCCCCTCGCGCGTCGCACTCTCGAGCGTCGAAATGTGGGACGGCGATCTCGATCGCGGCAGCTATGATTGCTCCGACAACGACACCGACGATGCGAACACTCCGAACAGCATCCCCTCGTTCGCTACCTCGTTTGCCGTTGCCGAGGGCGTCGCCACCAGTTCGATCGCCTGCTCGAATGCCGCCGACGGCTTTACGACCGCCAATCCGCCGGACAACTCCGCCAATCCCATCTTCCGCCGCGGCACCGGCATCTCGTACGAGCTGATCAGCCCGAGCGATGTTCACTACGCCAACAACAACCCCTCGGGCAACCTCGAGTGGGAACACTTCGTGCTCAGCACCGATCCGTTGGACAACACCGTGATGGATTACAACGTCGCGACGATCGAGCGCGGCACCTGGGAACTGAACGTCTCCGGCGTCGATCTCAGCAATCTGAACGCGTTCCGCTCGCCGTTCAATCTCGTCGGCGTCGACTCGAGCGGCAATCCGGTCGCGCCGCTCCATGCGGACTACACCAACGGCTCGGTCACCGGGCTGCTCTACTATGAGAACACCAACGACCAGAGCCAGAGCGGCACGGAACCCGGCATCCCTTCGGTCACCATCCAGTTGAAGGCCGACTTCAACTCCGACGGCATCATCGACACGACGTATACGGCCGAGACCGATGCGAACGGCAACTTCACGTTCTCGGGTCTGAGCAAGGGAACCTACACGGTCGTGGTGGACGAGACGACGCTGGTGGCCGGCACGACCCCGGTCTGGGACACCGACAGCGCCACGGTGAACCTCGTCGGCTGCTCGCTGACGATGTGCGGACGTACCGCCGACGTAACGTTCGGCTACAAGACCCCCGCACCGGCGGTCGGCACGCGGACGCGCGGCTATTGGGTGAATCACCCGGAGGATTGGCCGACAAGCTCGCTGACGCTCGGCGGGACCACGTACTCGAAGACCGAGCTTCTGGACATCCTCAAGCGTCCGACGCGCGGAGACCAGACCTACTCGCTCGCGGCACAGTTGATCGCGGCGAAGCTCAACGTGGTTGCAGGCTCCGAATCCAGCTGCATCAATGCGACGATCACCAGCGCCGACACGTTCCTGACGGCACATCCGGTCGGCAGCCGTGTCCGGACCGACCAGACGGCATCGAGCCTGACGAACACGCTGGACGAGTACAACAACGGACACATGTGTGCCGGTCACATGAACTGACACACCCTCGCGTAGTTCGATGACATGCTGCCGCGGATTCGGAAACAGACCCGAGTCCGCGGCAGTTCTCTTTGCCATCACCTGAAACTGCTCCGCGCTGACTATCTTGCGCGATCCTTGCATCTACTCCCATTGAACGCGGACATGGCCAACGTATCCCTCAGGAACATCACGAAACGCTTCGAAGACGGCACCGTCGCGGTCGACGACATCTCGTTCGAACTGCCGGACGGCGAGTTCCTGGTGATCGTGGGCCCCTCCGGCTGCGGCAAGTCCACCACGCTCAGGATGATCGCCGGCCTGGAGACGGCGAGCGAGGGAGAGATCTCGATCGGCGGCCGCGCGGTGACGCATGTGCACCCGAAGGATCGCGATGTCGCG
>CAZJYH010000360.1:3914-5447 GCA_964549365.1 uncultured Alphaproteobacteria bacterium | reverse complement strand
CCGTGCATCTCCTGACGCTGCAGGTTCGACTCGTCGACCACGTCGAAGTCGACGATGCCGAGATGCACCACGCCGGCGGCCGCCAGATACAGCGCCAACTGCGAGCCGAGGCCCCCGGCGCCGATCAGCAACACGCTCGACTCCTTCAGCCTGCGCTGCCCTTCCATCCCGAAATCGGGAAGGATCAGGTGACGACTATAGCGTCTGATCTCCTCGTTCGACAGCGTACTGCTCATTTGCCGTTCCCACCGGCGATCGCCGGAATGATGCTGATGACGTCCTTCTCCGCAAGGATCGAGCGTGCGGGCGAAAGATAACGTATGTCCTCGTCGTTGAGATAGACGCTGACGAACGAGCGCAGCGTTCCAGTGTCGTCGAACAGATGTGGGCGCAACCCCGGATGAGCCGATACCAGTTTTTTGAGCGCGCCGTGCACGTCCGGTGCGTCAACTTCGACCTGTGACAGGTTCCCTGCGTACGATCGCAGCGGCGTCGGGATAAAGATGCGAGTCGACATGGCTATGATGTCCTGATGATTCTGAGTTGTTAATGCGTGTCGCGGGAGATATGTACTCCGACGGTTCGTGTGATACGGTCGGAACCGGGCGCGCATGCCGCGGTTCAGCTATCCTTGGGCATTGATCTCGGCACCGAGCGCTTCGTGGCCCGATCAATCGCCGTTCTCAGGCGGCCGCCCCTGCGGGTTCGTGCCCGCCGTGTTCGACGTCGCGACCTCCACGGTCTCCTCCTCGTAGTCCGCCTCGATGTCGATGATGCGCCAGGAACGGAGGGCGCCGGGCACGCCCGCGGCCACCGGGATGATCGGGTACGAGAAGCCGGGGAGCGCATGCGCGCGATCGGTCGGCGACGGAACGGCCGGGTGATCGGGATGCGAATGATAGAACCCGAGCAACGCGAGATCGAGCTCGACCGCTTCCAGCTCGGCGCGGAGGTAGTCGTTGGGGGAGACGCTGAAGCGTCGGCGTTGATCCTCCGTCGTCATGTTCTCGATCCGCATGCATTCGTGCACACTGCGCACACCGTCGACATCCGTGCCGAAGATCGCGCCGCAGCATTCGTGCGGATAATCCGCGCGCGCATGCGCTTCGAGCGCTCGAAGGACCTTCTCTGTGAGTTCCAGCGTCATGTCGTCGTTTCCTGATGTTGCGAGTCGTGAGGGGCGAGTCGCGGTCGATCTTTCCTTCGATTATTCAGCTCCCTCAATGTGGCCGCCTTCGAACCCTTCCGGCGCGGGACGATCGTCCCACCTTCTGCGTTCCGCCTCCCATCTTTCCTTATCCTCTCTCTCCGTTCCTCCTTCCTTCCTCGAGGTGTCGCCTCGCTCGACGTCCGGTGACCGGCTTCAGGGCGCAGGCTGAAGACCTGCGCCGGCGGCGCCTCCGCCTTCCGGCCTTCTCGTTGTCGTTCCTCGTTCTTCGTTCTTCGTTCCTCGTTCTTCGTTCCTCGTTCTTCGTTCCTCGTTCCTCGTTCTTCGTTCCTCGTTCTTCGTTCCTCGTTCTTCGTTCCTCGTTC
>CAZJYH010000360.1:0-3814 GCA_964549365.1 uncultured Alphaproteobacteria bacterium | reverse complement strand
TCTTCGTTCCTCGTTCTTCGTTCCTCGTTCTTCGTTCCTCGTTCTTCGTTCCTCGAACTTCTGCCCTCAGCACTCTGATTTCTGCCTTGTTCTATCCTCTCTCTTCGTCCCTCCTTCCTTCTTCCCAGAATCGTTCGCTCAGATACCGCGCGCCGCCGTCGGGCAGGATCGCAACGAGGACACCATGCTCGAGACCCTCGGCGATGTTGAGTGCCGCCACGACGGCGGCCGCGGCCGAAACGCCGACGAACAAGCCTTCCTCGCGCGCCAGCCGTCGGGCCATCTGGTGCGCCGCCTCCGTGGTGACCACGGCGTGCCCCTCGGCAAGCGACGCGTCGTAGATGCCCGGGATGCGCGCGGTCTCGAGATGCTTCAACCCCTCCATGCCGTGCAGCGGCGAGTCCGGGCCCACCGCAATGCACCGCACGTCCGGGTTCAACTCCTTCAGGCGGCGCGCGGTGCCGACGAAGGTGCCGGTTGTTCCGAGCCCGGCCACCAGGTGCGTGATGCCGCCGCCGGTCTGCGCCCACAGCTCCGGCGCGGTGGTGCGATAATGCGCGCGCCAGTTCGCCTCGTTGTTGTACTGATCCGGGTAGAAGAACAGATCCGGATCCGCCTCGACGATGTTTCGCGCAACGCGCTGCGCTTCGTCGGTGCCCCCCTCCATCGGATCGGTCAGCACCAGGTTCGCGCCGTAGCTCTTCAGGATGCGCTTGCGCTCCGGGCTCGCGTTCGAGGGGATCACCAGGCGGCACCGGTAACCGCGAGCGGCGCAGAGCATCGCATACGCAATCCCCGTGTTGCCGCTCGTCGCGTCGATGAGCGTGCGCTCCGGCGTCAGCAGTCCGCGCGCCTCGCCGTCGTTCATCATCGCGAGCGCGGCCCGATCCTTCACCGAGCCACCGGGGTTCATCCATTCGGCCTTTCCGAACAGGCGAACGTCGGGCCGGAGATCGCGCCCGATCGTCCGCAGTTCGATGAGCGGCGTGTTCCCGATCAACGCATCCAACGCGCCCGTCTTCCGGCGTGGCGGCGCGTCGTGTTCATGCGTGCCTCGCTCAGTCGTCGTCTCGCCCTCGCGCGATATGTCAGTGCGTGCCATCATGTGTGCGTTGGCCCGGTGTCATCGGGGTTGGGGAAAAGAAAAAGGCCCTGTTCGCGATGATCGTCGAACAAGGCCTCGAGAGTTTTTGTCTCAAGCGGACCCGGCTGCTTCGTGCGCGCCTATGGGCCCTGTGTCCTGCTCCGACGAACGTGCGGCATGCTCCATGCCGGCATACACACACGACAACAACAACACGCGGCGGCACTTCCCATGCGCTCGGGCGCGGGGAAGAAGAGTCCGTCGATATGTGTTGAGTGCGTCGTCATTGCAGATTCAAGAGAAGGAGTCTTCACGCGGCGGAAATTGGACATACGGCGCGTGAACCATCGCATTTGTCAGACGTGCGCGGGAGCCGCAACGGCGCCGATCTCGCGCGAGCCTTTCGATGGACGCGCATAATCTGCCGATGTTGTCCCGGAGATGCAAGAGCGTTCGAATCCGTGCCGGCGATATCGGCGCTCGACGACGAGGTCCAGCAGATCCGTCAGCACCGCGTTCGCGGTCGGGATCGAGCCGGCCCCTTTCCCGGTGAACCGCTGCGTTCCCACGCCGTCGCACCGGATCTCCACGATGTTGATCTCGTCGGCCACCGACGCAAGCGCGTCATCCAGCGGCACCTCGCGCGGCGCCACCGAGAGCGCGATCTCGCCGTCCGCCTCGATCGCCTCCGCCACCAGCTTGATCGTGTTGCCGCGTGCTCCGGCCGCGGCGATCTCCGCCTGCGTGACGTCCGTGATGCCGACCGTCGGTATCTGCTCCGGCCGGACGTGCCGGCCGAAGGCATGGAACGCGAGGATCGACAGCTTGTGCGCCGCGTCGGCGCCGGAGAGATCGGCCGAGGGGTCCGCCTCCAGAAACCCGTTGCGCGCGGCGAGCGCCAGCGCCTCCTCGCGTGTGGCGCCCTCGGCGAGGCGCGTGAGGATGTAGTTCGTCGAGCCGTTGACGACGCCGCGCAGATGCCGGATGCGATCGATAAGCAGCGTCTCCTCGATCACCTTGAGGATCGGTATCGAGCCGCAGACCGACGCGCCGTAGAACAGCCGGCCGCCATGCAGCTCCTCCAGGCGCCTGAGCAGCGGCAGGTGGCGTGCCACGACGACCTTGTTGGCGGTGACCACCTTCTTGCCGTTGATCAGCGCGCGCGAGATGATCCCGAGCGCGTCGTCCTCGCCGCCGATCACCTCCACGATCACATCGACCGCCGGATCATCCAGCAGCGCCGCGCCGTCGGTCGTCAGCAGCGCCGGAGGGACCTCCACCGCGCGCTCCTTCAGCGGATCGAGCACGCAGATGCGCGCGATCTGAAGCCGCACTCCGGTCTGCTCCGCGATCCGCTCGCGCTCCTTCTCGATGATGCCGTACACACCGCTGCCCACCGTGCCGCATCCGAACAATCCAATCGTGAGAGTCTTCATATCGCTTCCTGATACCCGTGATTCGTGTGAAGGGGGAGAACGTCGTCGAACGAAGCGGTTCCCTCGATCTCGTCGAGGAACTCCGTGATGAAGGCACCGAGCTGATCGAGATCGATCAGGAACGCGTCGTGGCCATGCGGCGAATCGATCTGCCGGTAGCGTCCGCCGGGCAAGAGGCGCGCAAGCTCGCGCTGCTCCGCCGGGGGGTAGAGCACGTCGCTCGAGATGCCGACCACCAGCGCCGGCTTCGTGAAGCGCGCGAGCGCGTCGGCAACCGAGCCGCGTCCGCGGGCAACGTCGTGGCGGTCCATCGCGGCCGAGAGCACAGCGTAGGTCGCCGGGTCGAAGCGTGCCTCCAGCGCGCGTCCGTGGTGCTCCAGCCAGCGTTCCACCGCGAAGCCCCTGCCTGCGCCGTCTTCCGAGCCGTCGCGGCCGAATCGCCTCGCGAAGCTCGCCGCGCTTCGATAGGAGATCATCGCCGCCTTGCGCGCCAGGCGCAGCCCGGCCTCCGCGTCGCCGGCCGCCGCGCCCAGCTCCAGCGCCTCGCGTTGCACGGCGTTGAAGGCGACGCACCAGGCCGAGTGCGCCGCGCTCGTCGCGATCGGCACGATCGCGTCCACGTCGTCCGGGTAGCAGAGGCCCCACTCCAGCGCCTGCATTCCCCCCATCGATCCGCCGATGACCGCGCGCAGGCGCTGCACGCCGATGTGGTTCAGCAACAGCCGCTGCGCGCGCACCATGTCGCGGATCGTGATCGCCGGGAAGGACCCGCCGTAGCGAGTGCCGCTCTCCGGCGCGATCGCGTTCGGGCCCGTGGAGCCGTAGCATCCGCCGAGCACGTTCGTGGAGATCACGAAATAGCGGCTCGTGTCGATCGGGCGTCCGGGGCCGATCAACCCCTCCCACCAGCCCGCCGCGCCGCCGCCGCGTCCGGCCGCGCCCGCGCTTCCGGTGAGCGCGTGGCAGACGAGCACCGCGTTGCCGCCGTCGCGGTCGAGCGTGCCGTACGTTTCAAACGCGATCACCAGCGGCGCCACCGAGCCCCCCAGCTCCAGGCGGAACGGCTCGTCGGCGGAGGTCAGCCGCGCGGTGACCGTGATGCGTCCCGTTGCGTCAGCCATCGATCTCCTCCGGTTCCTCGACGGCCACAGATGCCTTGCCGGGCGTTGCGGAGTCGGTGGCTGTTGTTGTTCCCGGCGCATCGAACGGGAGCCGTGCCGCGCACGCAAGGGCGTCGGAGAGATCGGCAAGGAGATCCTCCACGGCCTCGATCCCCACCGAGAGCCGGATGATC
>CAZJYH010000359.1:0-5449 GCA_964549365.1 uncultured Alphaproteobacteria bacterium | reverse complement strand
GGCATGCGTCGGAAGAGACGACCACCGGCGAAGTATGCATTGTGCAACAACGCCATTTTCATTCATAATTCAGCCTTCTCTCATCGTCCGTCGTTCATCGTCCACCGGGGGAATCGATAGCCGACCGTCGGCACCACCGGCGTTCCGGTGAGGAGGTACGTCGCGTAGGCGATCTCCGCCTGCGTCGGCACGCGCCCCGGGGCCTTGTTCCGGCAGCCGGGGTCGGCGAGGCCCGGCAGCTTCCCCTTGCTGTAGAACTCGTCCCAGCAGTTCTTCAACCCCGCCGCCCCATCGGAGGGCTTCGGGCTCCAGCGCGCGGCGAACAGAATCCACCACAGTCCCCCCTGATCGATGTCGTTGGTCTTCAGCCAGCCGGCCGAGAGGAAGGGCTTCACGTCGAGCCCGTCGAATGCGTACCCCTGGAACATGATCCGCGTGGAGTCGAACTGCGTGTTGCCGCTGCTGGTCAGCCCGTCGAGCAGCTTGTCCTCCTTATAGATCATCTGCTTCGTCGTGGAGATGCGCACCACGTTGTAGTACATCTCCTCTGCGGTGCGCGTCGGGCGGGCGAGGAACTTCACGATGTACTGCGCCAGGGCGCCCGCATAGTCCGAGTACACGCTCACGTTGAACGCGAAGTAGGCGCGCGCGGTGATCGCCTCGCGCAGCGTGTCCGTCTTGTCGGTCAGACAGGCGCCGATGAAGACCAGGCTCTTCGTGAAGTTGGCGTGCCTGGTGCGAAGCCACGTCCAGTACGCGGGAGTGACGGCCACGTAGTAGTGCAGGTCGCGAACGCGCATCGTGCTGCCGATCATCACGATGCGGAGCGTCTTCGGCTGCTTCGAGGTGCCGCCGTTGAACGTGATCATGTCCGCGTATCCGGCGTCCTTGACCTGCTCCACGTACTCCGCGAACTTCTGCATCGGGTTGATCGTCGTGTCGCCGAGGTCCACGCCCGTCGTCAGCGTGCCGTCGGAGGAACCATGCGTGGAGACCAGGATGATGCCGGGCGCGCGCAGGCGGCCGCCGAGGCCCGGGATGGTCGCCTCGGCGATGCTGATCGGCGTGGCGTCGTCGTTGTAGAGTTTCTTCACCGAGTAGCCGCGATCGCTCAGCGTCGGCTCCAGCGCGTCGAACTTGTCGGCGCCGCCGAACCCGCGATGCCATGCCGGCGTGGCGTTGCGGCCGTAGTGCAGACCGAAGAACTCATAGTCGTACCAGACCAGGCTGCCGCGGTCCTCGTTGAACGGCGCTATGAAGAGCGCGGTCTTCTCGTCGGGGTCGTCCTGCCCGGCATGCGGCGGTTCGGGGTCCAGGTGCACGCGCGGATCGCCGGCAAGCTGCGACGTCGCCAGCGGCACGCCGGGCCTGATGGACCAGCCGAACAATTGTACCGAGACCGCCGGGGCATCGTCGTATTGCAGCGTCACGCCGTTGGCGAGCGGCGCCACCGCGTTCAGCGTGGGATCGAACAAACCCGAGACCGCAGCGCGCTTGCCGGCCGCCTTCTCCTTCTTCCGAATCGTCGCGATCGCGTTGCCGTAGGCGGTGACTCGCTCGATCGCCTTGTCGGTCGGCAGCTCCTCGGCCAGCGTCGACGCCTTGAAGATTGCCACGAGGCTCGCCTCGATCGGCAGCCGCGCGCGGCGCCACGTGGAGCTTCCCGGCTCGGTCGAGAACGCGCGGAACGGCATCGTGACCGTCTCCTGCGCCGTGTCGAGCGCGAACGTCGCGTCCGCCTTGAAGTCCGCGTCCGTATACTTCAACGTCAGCCTTCCGTCGGCGTAGGAGTATGTGCCGCGCCGTGCGATCGCGTCGAGATCGCGCGCCGTATAGCAGTGCGTGATGCCGCCGGGCTCGAATATCAACGCCACGTCGACATCGGCGCCGGGCTTCGAGCCGTCGGAATCCTTCACGTGGAAATCCGTGGCCGGCAGCAGCGCCGCTTCGCCGCCGGCGGTCGGGTTCGGCGTCGGGGGCGGCGTCACCGGTGGATCGGTGCAGCCGACGAGGGCAACCGTGATCATCAACGCGGCGAGCGCCACCGCAACCATCGGTTCGATCAATCTATTGTGGAGTACTCTCCGTACGTTCCGCATCTTCGTTCCTCCATAGTGTTTCCGATGGCGGCCCCCTACGATCACCTCCGGCCGATGTTGCCAGGCGATTCGTAACCGTGCGTACCGGAAGCACCGCGATCGCGGGGAGTACGATAAGCGGCGGCCGGCGTATGTTCGCGTGGTTCTCATCCAAAACATTCCTTCATGTCCATCATCGACATCATTCGGAAGAAGCGCGACGGGGGCGAACTGAGCGGCGCCGAGATCGATCGCGTGGTCGCGGGCACCTCCGACGGCTCCGTGCCGGAGTACCAGTTGAGCGCGCTTCTGATGGCGATCTATTTCGCCGGCATGACGCCCGGGGAAACCGCGCGTCTGACGGCATCGATGGCGGCGTCCGGGGCACGTCTGGATCTGAGCGGCATCGCGGCGCCGAAGGTGGACAAACACTCCACCGGCGGGGTCGGCGACAAGGTTTCGCTGATCCTCGCGCCGGTCGTCGCAAGCTGCGGCGCGGCGGTGCCGATGATCTCCGGCCGGGGCCTGGGACACACCGGCGGCACGGTCGACAAACTCGAATCGATCCCCGGCTTTCGCACCGATCTTTCGCTTGCGGAGGTCCGGAGGCAGGTGGCGGACATCGGCGTTGCGATGGCCGCGCAGACGGCGGAACTTGCGCCGGCCGATCGGCGTTTGTACGCCATCCGCGACGTGACCGCGACGGTGGAATCGCTCCCGTTGATCACCGCCTCGATCCTCTCGAAGAAGTTCGCCGAGAACCTCGACGCGCTGGTGATGGATGTGAAGTTCGGCCGCGGCGCGTTCATGCGAGAACTGTCGGATGCGACGGCGCTGGCCGAATCGATCGGCGCCGTCTGCGAGGCGGAGGGGCTAGCGTGCACCACGCTGCTGACGCGCATGGACTTCCCGCTCGGGCGTCGCATCGGCAACCGACTGGAGGTCTGCGAATCCGTGCGGATGCTGCGCGCCGAGGAGGAGCCGCCGTTGCTCGCGGAGGTCACGTTCGCGCTCTGCGGCGCCTGCATCCATGCGGCGGGAATCGCTGCGACGCTGGAGGAGGGGACCGAGCTGGCGCGCAGGGCGATCGCCGACGGGAGCGCCTATCGGACGTTCCTTCGAATGGTGGAGCGACAAGGGGGTGATGTGGCGTCCGTCGAGCGCGCCGAGGAGCCGATGCCGACGGTGACGGTGACGGCGGGCCGCGCGGGCTTCGTGACAGGGATCGACGCATTGGAACTCGGGCACATGGCGATCGAGCTGGGCGCCGGACGTCGGACGCTCGACGACGTGATTCACCCGGAGGCCGGCATCATCATCCACCGGCACGTCGGGGAGTACGCCGAGCAGGGGGAGGCGCTCTGCTCGCTGGTTGAACGTCGCGCCGGAGTCGGGGTGCTCGCCGATCGCGTGCTCGCCGCCTTCACGATCGCCGATGAAGCCCCGCTCGTCGGGCCGATGGTCCACGCGGTTCTCTGATTGGCCGTGTGACGTTCCCCCCATCCTCACTATCTTTGTCGCCTTTCCCTTCCTGAACGGGACCAATGATCGTGGCCGACGAGAAGCTGCCCATACGAACCATCGTCTCCAACCGCAAGGCGCGGTACGAGTTCGAGATCCTCGACACCGTCGAGGCGGGGATCGTATTGCAGGGAACGGAGGTGAAGTCCGTGCGTGAGGGGCACGTGTCGCTGCAGGAGAGCTACGCCACCGCACGCGGCGAGGAGCTGTGGCTGGAGGGATGCACCATTCAGCCATACGCGCACGGCAACATCAACAACCATGAGCCCTCGCGCCCGCGCAAGCTGCTGCTGCACAAGAAGGAGCTGCGGAAGATCATGCAGCGCACCGCAGAGAAGGGGCTGACGCTTGTTCCGCTGTCGATCTATTTCAAGGGACCGCGCCTGAAGGTGCAGTTGGCCATCGCGCGCGGCAAGAAGCTGTACGACAAGCGCGACACGATCAAGAAGCGCGAAACCGAACGCAGCGTCCGTCGTGGCGAGGACTGAGAAGCGTGGAGCGTTAAGCGTTGAGGGTGCAGCGTTGAGCGCGTAGCGTTGAGAATGCCGCATTGAGCGCAAAGCATGATGTGTGAATCGTTGGATTGTGGCTACATACTCGGATGTACAACTTCGCATAACGCATAACGCATAACGACGTCGAACGATAACGATACCATGACAGCAGCATTCCCATCCGTCAACGAGCAGATGGATCTGATCCGTCGGGGAACCGAGGAGATCATTCCGGAGGAGGAGCTCGCGCAGAAGATCGAGCGCTCGATCGCGAGCGGCAAGCCGTTGAACGTCAAGCTCGGCGCCGATCCGTCCGCTCCCGATCTGCACATCGGCCACGCGGTCGTGCTGCAGAAGATGCGCGACTTCCAGGACCTCGGCCACCAGGCCATCCTGATCGTCGGCGACTTCACGGCGATGATCGGCGACCCGACCGGGCGCTCGAAGACGCGACCGGCGCTGACGATCGAGGAGACGCAGCGCAACGGGCGCAGCTACTTCGAACAGGCCACCAAGGTCCTCTCCGGCAAGCGCATCCGCATGGTCTACAACTCCGAATGGCTGGGGAAGATGAACTTCGCCGAGGTGATCGCGCTCTCGGCACGCTTCACCGTCTCGCAGATGTTGGAGCGTGACGACTTTCACAAGCGCTTCAACTCCGAGCAGCCGATCTCCCTGCACGAGTTCCTCTACCCGCTGGCGCAGGCGATGGACTCGGTGGCGATCAAGGCCGATGTCGAGCTCGGCGGCACCGATCAGAAGTTCAACCTGCTCGTCGGCCGTGACCTGCAGCGCTCCTATGCGATGGAGCCGCAGTCCATCGTCACCATGCCGCTGCTGGTCGGCACCGACGGCGTCGAGAAGATGTCCAAGTCCTACGGCAACTACGTCGGCCTGAACGACTTCCCGAACGACATGTACGGCAAGCTCCTGTCGATTCCCGACGAGGTGATGCCGGTCTATTATTCGCTCGCCCTCTTCTACTCGAACGACCAGGTGGAACTGCTGAAGGCGGCGCTTGCCGATGGGACACAGCATCCGCGCGACGCCAAGCGCCGGCTGGCGCGTGAGGTGGTGGCCCGCTACACCAGCGAGGGGACGGCCCTGAAGGCGGAGGAGGAGTTCGACCGGATCTTCGTGCAGAAGGATGTGCCGGAGCATATCGACGAGTACGTCGTCGGCGAGCCCCTGGCCGTGGCCGACCTGCTGGTGCAGACCGGGATGGTGGCGTCCAAGGGGGAAGCGCGCCGGTTGATCCAGGGGGGCGGTGTATCGATCGACGGGGTCAAGGTGGCCGACGCCAACCAGACGCATGAGCCGGGCGAGCCCGTTGTTCTGAAGGTCGGCAAGAAGAAG
>CAZJYH010000358.1:0-5453 GCA_964549365.1 uncultured Alphaproteobacteria bacterium | reverse complement strand
TCGGGCAGCTCGTGGACTACATGGTCAAGGACCCGGAGCAGGTCGTGATCCGCATCCCGAATCTTCCGGATGCGTTGAAGGGGACCACCATCGCGATGATCTCGGACGTCCATTCGTCGGTGTTCATGACCCGCGACGACATGGAGCGGTACGTCAAGGCGCTGAACGGGATGGGGGCCGATCTCGCGGTTGTCGCGGGGGACTTCGTCAACAGCAAGCTCGGAGAGGTGTATCCGTTCGCCGAGGCGTTCGCGGGGCTGCGTGCACCGCTCGGCGTCTACGGCGTCACCGGCAATCACGATTACTACACCGGCCGCATCGAGGAGGTCGCGAAGGAGGTGGAGGCGTGCGGCATCAAGCTGTTGCGCAACGCGAACATCCCGATCGAAAAGAACGGCGAGAAGCTCTGGCTGCTGGGCGTTGACGACGCGGACATCTACGACGTCAGGTCCTACATCGACAACGGGCGCACTCCGCGCGGCACCATCGAGAACATGATGAGCGGCATACCGAACGGCGCGCCGAAGGTGTTTCTGTGCCACAAGCCGTACCCGTTCGAGGAGTACGCATCGCTGGGGATGGACCTCATGCTCAGCGGGCACACGCACGGCGGCCAGGTGGTGATCGCGCAGCTGGACAATGTGAACCTCTCATTCGCCACGCTCGCGTCGCGATACGTCGCGGGCCTGTATCGCGCGCGCACCAATCGCGCCGCGCAGTTGTATGTATCGCGCGGCGTCGGCACGGTTGGGCTGCCGCTTCGTTTGAACTGCCCTCCGGAGGTGACGCGCATTGTGCTGGTCTGATTCCCTAACGACCCTCGCGTCGGCCGATGATGGGCCGAGCGGCGCGCGCTGCCCGCGTGGCGCCGTCGGCGTTCGGTGTGCCCTGGTGCTTCTCCTCGCGCTCGCCGGCGCGCACCGTGCCGAGGCGCAGCGTGCGGCCCCGGCGCGGACGCCGTTGAAGACGGTTCGGCCGCTTCCCAGGGGCGCCCTTACGACGGTGACCGCCGAAGCGGCGCGCCGGCATCTCTCCTTTCTCGCATCCGACGCGATGCTGGGCCGCGACACGCCCAGCCCGCAGCTCGATTCCGCCGCCGAATACATTGCCGCGCGGTTCCGTGAGTACGGCCTGGAGCCGGTGGGCGGATCGAACTTCCACACCTACACGCTCGAACGTTCGTTCCGCGGCGACTCCAATTCGCTCACGATCGACGGCAAGGCGTTCGCGATCGACTCCAACTTCGTCCCGTACGAGTTCGGCGCCGCCGGGCATGCCGAAGGCGGGGCGGTGTTCGTGGGATACGGCATCAGCCTTCCTGACTCCGGGTATGACGATTACGCCGGGCTCGACGTTCGCGGCAAGGTGGTCGTGGTTATCGGCGGCCGTCCGCTCGGAGGACATGTGACGAGCGTGCGCGACGAGAGAAAGATGCGCTTCGCCGCCGACCATGGCGCCGCCGGCATCGTGTTCGTCGGGCGCACCGACGGCATCCTGCCGATGTATCCGGCGGGTGCCCTGTCGCATGGTCTGATGCCGCGCAGGGCCACGCTGCAGCCGTTTCGACCGGCGCGCGCGAGGAACGGGCGCACGATTCCGGCCGTCGGCGTTGACCCGCGCGCGGCCGAGGCGATCCTCGGCATGCCGATCGATTCGCTGCAGCGCATCCTCGTCGCGATCGACGCAACCGGCCGCCCCGCGGCGCGTCCGTGGTCGGCGGTCGTCTCGATGCATGTGCGTGCGGTTGTCGAGCAGGTGCCCGTGCGCAATGTCGTGGGCATGGTTCGCGGCACGACGACGCCGGATGAGTATGTGGTGATCGGCGCGCATTACGATCATATCGGCCATGGACGGCGCGGCAGCAGCACCTCGGCCGACACGATCTACAACGGCGCCGACGACAACGCGAGCGGCACCACCGCCGTGCTGCTTGCGGCGCGGGCGCTGGGCGGCCTGCGTCCGGGCGATCGGCCGAAGCGCAGCGTCCTTTTCATCGCGTTCAGCGGCGAGGAGAAAGGGCTGTACGGTTCGCATGCGTGGGTGGCGGACCCGCTTGTTCCGAACGAGAAGTGTGTGGCGATGATCAATATGGACATGGTGGGGCGCAACTCCGGCGACTCGGTGCTGGTGGGCGGTCGGAGCGTTTCGCACGACATGATCGATATCGTGGAGCGGGCCAACCGCGCCGAACCGATGAAGATCGGCTACACCATCGAGCAGTTCATGTTTCGCAGCGATCAGGCGAGCTTTGCGCTGGAGCGGATCCCGGTCGTCTTCCTCTCGGGCGGACTTCACAAGGATTATCATCAGCCGAGCGATGAGATCGCGAGGATCAATCTGAAGAAGGTGGCCCACATCGCGCGGCTGGTCTGCCGCGCGGCGTGGCAGGTGGCGCAATCGGATACGCGCCCAACGTACTCGGGCAGGCCGCTGCCGTCCTCGTCCGGGGAGTAGCGCTCCGGTCGGGATGCGCCGTCGGGGCGCGACACATCGTGCCGATGTACTCCATCGGCAACCTCGCGCCGGCGGCCGCGAGGCAGCGCACGACGTGGATCCGATGCGCCGCCGGGCGTGCTGTGTCGCGGGATTGCGTTGGTGCGTGGTACCGCACGGTAACAAAACAGAGGGCATCGTAGTATATCATGAGCATGAACATTCGAGCTTCCTTCCTCCGCGTCGCGTTGACGGTGGGCACCGTGTTGTCGGTCGGCACGGTGGCGGCCGACGCGCAGACATCATCCATCGTCGTCAAGTCCGGAGGGGCGATCCCCTATCGCATTCAATCGACCGTGGCGATGCTGCAGGGCGAGGGGACGCAGGCGTTCTCGGTCACGATGACAACCCACAGCGACGCGGAACTGAAGGCCGCGAAGGTGGGGGCGTCCGGCATCGACTGGACCCTCACGCTTTCGAATGCCCGGCTGCGCATGGTGAGCCCCGGCATGCAGAGCGGGACCATGGACAGCGCGGTGCACCTGAAGCCGGTGTCGTTCTCGACGGACCCGCAGGGGCGCCTCAGCACGTCGCTGAAGGCCGGCTCCGAGATGCAGTCGTTCCTCGCCTCCGGCATGGCCTCGAACTTCTCGATGGAGCAGTTCTTTTCGCCCACGTTGACCCGTTCGGTCAAGGCCGGCGATTCGTGGGAGACGCAATCCAGCGACACCGTTGCCCCCCCGTCGATGCAGGGATTCCGGATCGTGGTCAAGCGCACGGTTCGCTTCACGTACGACGGCGTTGTGGACACCCTTCGCACGAAGGCGCATCGCGTTCGGGCCGAGGTGAAGGCGATGGCGCTGGAAGGGAAAGGGGAGTTGCAGGGGATGAACATGCAGCTCAACGGCGGCGGCACCAGCTCGTGGATCTGTTATTATTCGGCCGCGGAGAACCTGATGCTCGCCTCGCGAACCGAGGGGGAGACCAGGATGCTCCTCACGGTCGTCGGCACCGATCAGGCGCTGCCGCTCGCGCAGACCTATAACGTGGTGCTCGATCGGGCCGTTCACTGATCTCCCGCTCGCATCATTTCGCGCCCCGCTTCGCCTGCCGCGGTGCGGGGCGTTCACATGTAACAGGCATGGTATCGTATGTCCGGACTTCGATTTCCGAGATGGCTGCTCATCCTTGCGTTGACCGTAACGGTGGCCTCGGCCGCGCTTGCGCAGTCGGCCGATCCCCTGCTGCTTCGGTACCGATTCACGCCCGGGCTGCAGTTGATCTACCGCGTGTTGTCGTATGATTCGATCATCGTGGTCGATACGGTGTCGCGCACGCTGGCGCGTGAACGCGCCGAGCTTGTCGGCATCCGCTGCGACTCCGTGCTGCCGGACAGCTACGTGATGACGATGGTCACCATGGATTACAATGCACTCGAGCGCGCGGCGGGGCCGGAAGCCGAGCGTGGCGATCATCCGTGGGTGGGGCGCGTGCTCCGATTCCGCATGACGCCCAACGGCCGGCGCCTGACGCTGCTGACAACAGGCCGCGAGACGCCCGCCACCTCCCCCGGAGGGCCGGTGGCGCCGCTGCTGCTTCCGAACCTCGGCGACGACACGGCGTTCATCGGCGTGAGCACGGCCTTCAAGAACGACCAGTGGCTGGTGGACAACGCCTTCCCGCCGGTGATGTGGAACGGCAACGTCTTCAGGGCCGTCCCGAGGCGCTTCGATACGCTCGGACAGACGGTTGTGGAGGTGGAACTTTCGGAGGTGGGAGGGAGCAGATATCAACAGCCCGGCACGGACAACCCCGCGGTGGGCGCGAAGTGCAACGGCGGAGGTTCGTACTTTCTCTCGGCGGCGCTCGGATATCCCATTGCGGGCGCCTATAATCAGATCAACAATTTCTCGATGACGTTCCCGGGGGGGCACTCGGTGAACGGGCGCCACTCGCTCGGCATGATGTTCGAGCTGTTGCCGGAGGGGATCTCCACAACCGCGCGGGCCGAACGGTTGCGTGCCGCCGCTCCCTCCGAACCCAACCCGGAGAAGCCGGCGCCGCCCACGAAGCGGAGCGGAAAGGCGTCGCGAAAGAAGTCGAAGAACTAAGGGATGATGGCCATGCACGTGTCAGCGAATCGTTTTACACGGAACGGACCTCTCATGCGTGCCGCGGCCCGCGTGTGCCTGCTGGTCGGGCCCGTCGTTCTCGCGGCGCCGTCGTACATGGGGTTGCCGTCGGCGTCGGCGTCGGCGCAGGCGGCCGGCCGCTACGATCACTATGAGGTCTACGACACGGATCTGGCGCCGAGCAGCGAATACGCCGCGCGACGCTCGCGCGTGCTGGAACACCTGACCAACGGCGCGGCCATGCTGGTCCGTTCGGCCGACGTGCGCAACCGGTCCGCCGACGTGGACTACGAGTTTCGCCAGCGCAACAGCATGCTCTACCTGACCGGCGTCACCGAGGAATCGAGCGCGTTGCTGCTGGTCCCGCGCGGAGTGTTGGTGCGTGGCAAACGCGTGAAGGAAGTGCTGTTCGTCAACGAGCGCAACCCGAAGCGCGAGATCTGGAACGGCATTCGAATGGGGCCGGAGGCCGCGGCGAAGGTGACCGGCATCGCCACGGTGGTGCCGTATTCCAGCCTGAACGACGTGCTCGACTCGATGCTTGGATCGACCACCACGCTCTACTACGATGCCTGGGCCCACCATGACGCGCGCGAGCCGTTGACCGGGACGGTGTATCCGTGGGAGACGGAGATGACCGCGCGTCTGAAGGGACGGTTCCCCGGGCTCACCATTCGCCGTGCCGCCGATCTGTTGAGCGAGATGCGGATGGTGAAATCCGCCGCCGAGATCGAGATGATGCGCAAGGCCGCCGAGATCAGTGTGGTGGCGCACCGCGAGACCATCCGTGGCGCGGCTCCCGGCATGCACGAGTATGAGCTGGAGGCGACGATGGAGTACCATTTCCGTCGGCAGGGGGCCGAGGAGCCCGGGTACCCGTCGATCGTC
>CAZJYH010000357.1:4780-5463 GCA_964549365.1 uncultured Alphaproteobacteria bacterium | reverse complement strand
CGTTGACTTTGTAGTTCTTGGGGATGTTGTATTCGGCCGTCGTAATCCCGCCGTCGAGCGACGCCCAGAAGAACGTCCCCGGTATCGGAGGGCATGGGTTGATATTGAACGTGAACACGCCGTTGCCGGGTATCACGTCGCTCTGGAGCACGCCGCTCCATCTCGTGGTGAGCACCGCGCGAAAACATGAAGGGTCGAAGCCGTCGACGTTCACGGTATAGGTACAGCATGTATTCGCAAGCGGGTCAGCGACCGCGTGACGACTTACGGCCGCCATCGTGATCATCATCAGCGCAAGCCCGAGCAATGCTCTTGTTGGAGTGCGAAGCATGGTGATTCTCCTTGTTGAAACGATGATGCCCGCCGACGTTCACCGACAGCATCCTTCATCGCACCCGTGCACATCCCCCGGAATGTCCCATTCCGCGGTACCGGGCCAGGGTCACGAGATATCGGCGCGGCGCTGTCGGGGGCGTTGACTATCGGGGGATGTGACGAAGGAAGCGATGTTGAACATATGACCGCATAGCCGCGCGCGGAAGTACATGGTGATGTACCGTACCCGGGGGAGTACCGTTCCGCGAAGCGGCGGGTGGAGGTGTTGTGTGTGGAGAGAACGCGGTGGGATGAAACGCGAACCTCCCGGATCGAAGGGATCCGGGAGGTATTTCAACGTGATTGCG
>CAZJYH010000357.1:0-4770 GCA_964549365.1 uncultured Alphaproteobacteria bacterium | reverse complement strand
AACAAGGGCGCAGGTGCACGATGATGCAGTTGGTGACCGGATCGCGGCCGATTCGAACGGAGATGCAGCCGCAATTCGTGTGGAAGCTGAGCGGGGCGTTGAACCAGGCTTTGGTGAATCCGCCGTTGAGCGACGCCCAGAAAAACTCCGCCTGAGCCGGCGGGCATGGGCCTCCGCCGATCGCGACCGTATGGATCCCGTTTCCCGGGATGACGTCGGCCTGTGTGCCGTACGTCCAACACGTCATCGGCTTCATCGGGAAGCATGAAGCCGGGAGATCCATCACATCGTACGTGAACGTGCAGCAGGTGTTGGGGATCGGCCCCACAGCCGATGCCTGCCGGGTTGAAGCGACGAAAAACAGCGCCATTACGGCAGCCGCCATCGCCAAACGGTGAACATGTCGGTACATTGTCGTGCCTCCTGAATAATTGGGTGAAGGAAATAAGCGAAGGCTACGTCATGCGCCCGGAGAATTCTTGTGGAAGTAATCGATGGGAAGCCTTGCGTGGTCGTGCGGAATATTGAACGCCGTCACCGAACGTGATTTTGCGAACGAGGCATCCCGCACGTTTCAACGTAACGAACGAGGCCCGCGCCGTGTTACAGCGGTTACCCGTTGATAACACGGCACGGGTGTATTTATCAACCATGATCGCCGGCCCGCCTGTACCGTTGAACGCACGGGATGACCAGCGCTGCAGTCACACCAGCGAGCGCGATGCGTGCGACCACGGTGCTCAAACGCGTACGCGGTGACCGGAGACGTCTCGGAGCGAACCGGGCCGGTATGACGGTGCCGCCGGTCGAATTCGTGCCCGCTGTTACCAGCAGGGGAAGATCACGATGGAGACGCAGCCGTCGGCGTTCACGTCCACCGATATCGAGTAGCAGCAACCGGTCTTCGGATCAATGTATTCGCCCGTCTGTCCGAAGAAGACGAAATTCGAGATCCCGCCATCCAGTGATATCCAGTTGAACGGGGAGGCGGGGGGGCACTTGCCGGGAATATCCCCGTAAACCGGCCCGGGGCCGGTCATGCTGAAGCCGTGCCGAAGTCCGAAGCCCCACTCGGTGGTGATGGTGATCGGCAGGCACTTGTCGAGAATGCCGACCAGTGTCACCGAATACTTGCAGCAGTTCGGGTTCTGCTTCTGCGCGCGAAGTTCCGGCGCCGCCGCGACGAGAATTGCCATACACAGCGCCGCAGCCACGCCGATGAGACGGAATTGCCTCTGATTCATGGAATGCTCCCTTTGGTTCACGTGGGAAGGCCGGGGATCGATGTGGTGAGGTGCGCGCGGAGCAGCATGCAAACGCCTGTTGATCGCGCGGAGAGCTCTCCCACCTGTTCACGCCGGTCCGGTCGGACGGCGCTTCCCGGTCGTGCGAAACATAGCGCACGGCGCCCGTGCGCACGAGTACATCATTGTGTACCGCCTTGCCGGGCATACGCGCCGTGATAATGCAACGGACCACCACCGGTCGTTGATGCCGGTGGTGGTCCGATTCTTCACCGTACGTATGAAAGCGTCGGCTCATGCGGCGTGATGTCCCGACACACCGGCGGCCGCGCGCATCATGCACGTTGATGTGTCACGGGCACGGCTCGATCGTGATGTGGATACAGCCGTTGGCATCCAGTTTCACCGTGATCAAAAAGCAGCAGCCCGTGTTCGGGTCGAGATATTTTCCCTGCTGGTCGAGCGGCACTGTGGTTATCCCGCCATCCAGTGAAACCCATTTGAAGTCGGGCGGCGGCGGGCTCGGCGGTGGAACGGGTCGGACGTAGATACCGTTCGCGGCGATGACGAACACATCGAAGCCAGTGCTCCACGCCGTAGTCACTTTGATGGGAAGGCAGGAGTCTTTGATGTCGATCACTTCGACCGTGTATTTGCTGCATTTCTGGTTCTGCGCCCGGAGCGATGCGGTCGAAGCCGCAAGCCCGATGACGCAGAGCAGTGCCGCAAGCACGATCATGCGAAGATGTTTTCGTGTCATGGATTACTCCTCCATGAAAACAGGTGAGTGCCGGCGGTGTGCATCAGTCGGACGATGCCTGCGCGCCGTGCATGCATACAACGCAGCGTCCGGCGACAACGGCCGCGGCGTTTCGAGTATTCCAGCGCGCGGAGATCGGGCGAGATAATGCACGTGGTGGAGAGAGCATCGGCGTAGGGAACATACGCATGACGCCTCATGCTCGGGGAGTGCATGGTTGTGTACCACCCCCCGGAAGGTACCGCACGGGCGTTGAGCGAGCCATGTCGGCGGTGGGGCGGCTTCAAGGAGAGATGACCGCCCCGCGCATGGCGCCGGGCGGCCCTCACATCATTCATGAGCCCCTTTGCTGCCCGGCCGCTCGCATGATGTCCCAACATGCAGGCTGCGCGGAGGTCGCGAAAATGGGCTCAGCAGGGCGTGATCACGATGAGGATGCAGCCGTCCGCATCCAGCGACACCGAAATCACATAGCAGCAACCGGTGCCGGGATCAACGTATTTGATCGTCTCGTCGAGGCCGACCTTCGGGCCTTGATCGATCTGCACCCAGTCGAAGTTGGGCGGCGGCGGGCATTTGCCCGGAACTTTCTGGATGTAGATGCCGTTGGCCGTCGCCAAAAACGCATCCAGAACGCCGCCCCACTGCGAAATCACTTTGAAGGGGAGGCATTTATCGGAAATGCCCCTCACCACCACGGTGTACGTGCAACATTTCTGATTCTGCGCGTGCACGGTTGCGGCCGAGGCCACAAGCGTCACAAGCGCGATGACCGCCGCGAGCGCGATCATGCGGAAATGTTTTCGCGTCATGGATTATTCCTCCATGTGGTTGCGTGAATATCGACGGAATGCACCCAGCGGCGGTTATCGAGGAGCGCACTGTTGAGCACGGAACAACATGGTGAACACGGTGTCCGCGGGAAGAATGCGCGCGTCGAATCGTGCCGATGCGTACAAGTGGAGGAGAGAGCGTCGACAATGGAACATACCATGCAGCGGGCTGCCTCGGGAGTGCATGGTTGGGTACTCCCGTGAAGGTATCGCGGAGAGTTGCCTTCGGCGCCGCGGCCATGATGAGAACGGACCACCCGGGCGGCAAGTGGCCGGGGTGGTCCGAAGAAAGTAATACGGTGTGCACGGCCCTCCGTCGGCCGAGTGCCGCGACCGGACATCCCGCTTCTGGATAGTGCGTCGGTCACGGACGCGGTTGTTCGGGGAATCGGACCGGGAATACCGATGCGTTCGTCAATTGTCGTCGCGCGATCAACCGACCGGCGGCGGCGCCGGGCACGGGCGCACCTTGATGTAGACGCATCCGTTTGCGTCGAGGCCGACGCTCATCACGTAACAGCAGCCGCGTGGATCGATATACGAGCGTGACTGGTTCGGCCCCACGATGTGCGTGACGCCGCCGTCGAGCGATGCCCAGTTGAACGGCGGCGCGGGCGGACAGGCCGGGAACATCGGCGGTGGTGGGAAGGGGATCACGTAGACCCCATTGGCGTTGAAGCCGGTGTTGATGCGGAAGCCGCCGCCCCACTCGGTGGTAACGTTGATCGGAAAACAGCAGGGGACGATCCCGGCGATGTCCACGGTGTACTGGCAGCAGTTCGGGTTGTTCCATTGCTGTGCCCGTGCGGGCGCAACGGCGATGACGGCGAACGCCACGGCGGCGATCACCGAAAGCAGAAGCGATCGGAATGTTGAGCGTGTCATGGTTCGCTCTCCCTCGTGATTGGTTGATGTGAACGCCGACGGTTGCGCACGGGCGCGAACGCCATCGCGCGGGCATCCGGTACGGTGCCGTGCACGCGATGAATACGGTCGAGGGGGGAGCGGACGATGCGTGTTGATGGAGAGAGCGTCGACGGATCGAACATACGCAGGCGAGATGTCCCTGCGGGAGTACATGGTTGGGTACCGGCATAAAAAAGCCCGGGCACATTATGCCCGGGCTTCCCTATCGAATTTCCGGCATGGCCTACAAATAGGCCCCGACGGATTTCTATTATTTCGTCGTCTTTTTCCTTCCCTTCGTCGTCGGCTCCGTTCCTTCGTCGCTCGCTCCTTCGGCAATCGGCTCCGGAGCCTCGCTCACCACATCGGGCGCGGGTTCCGGGAGCGCCACCGGCGCTTCGGGCTCGGCCGCCGGAAGAGCCGGCGCGGCCGCGGTGTAGACGAACGTGAGCGCCTTCTTCTCGTCGTCGAGGCCGACGTGGACCGAGCCGCCGTCGCGGAAGTCGCCGCGCAGCATCATCTCGGCAAGCTCATCCTCCACGTACTTCTGAATCGTGCGACGCAGCGGGCGGGCGCCGTACTTCTCGTCGTAGCCACGATCGGCAAGGAATGCCTTTGCCGCCTCGTCGATTTCGAGCGAGAGGCTGAGCGCGTTGAGGCGCTTCAGCAGCTTCCGCATCTGGATGTCGATGATCAGGAAGATGTCCCGCTTGGTCAGCGAGCGGAAGACGATCATGTCGTCCACGCGATTGAGGAACTCCGGATTGAAGAGCCGCTTCACCGAGTCCTCGATCTTGTTCTTCATCTCGGTGTACTTGTCGGCATCTTCCGCCATCGTGAAGCCCATCACCCCGCCGGCCTTGATGTCGCGCACGCCGAGGTTGGAGGTCATCACGATGATCGTGTTCTTGAAGTCCACGCGACGGCCGAGGCTGTCGGTGAGGATGCCGTCGTCGAGCACCTGCAGCAGGATGTTGAAGACGTCCGGATGGGCCTTCTCGATCTCATCCAGCAGGATCACCGAATA
>CAZJYH010000356.1:2338-5473 GCA_964549365.1 uncultured Alphaproteobacteria bacterium | reverse complement strand
TGGTGCTGCCGGAGGATGCCCCCGTCGGCGCGGCCGTGGCCGACCTGATGGGGGACGTGATCTTCGAGGTGGACGTGACGCCGAACCGCGCGGACTGCCTGAGCCATATCGGCATCGCCCGCGAGGTGGCAGCGCTGACCGGTGCGCCGTGCGCGCTGCCGGCGGTTCAGGTGCGGGAGTCCGCGACGCCGGTGAGCGAGGCGGCGGAGGTGATCGTGCACGACGCGGACCTCTGCCCGCGCTACATCGCGCGCGTGATCCGTGGGGTGAAGATCGGCCCCTCGCCGGAGTGGCTGCAGGACGCCATGCGCAAGCTGGGCCTGCGCCCGCGCAACAACGTGGTGGACATCAGCAACTACGTGCTCTTCGAGACCGGGCACCCGCTCCACGCGTTCGACTACGACACGCTGGCCGGGCATCGCGTGGAGGTGCGGGCCGCGCGCGCGGGCGATCGCTTCACGACGCTGGACGGCACGGAGCGCGAGCTTCCCGACGGAGCGCTGATGATCTGCGACGCGGAGCGCTATGTTGCCGTGGCCGGCGTGATGGGGGGGGAGAATTCCGAGATCACCGACGGCACGGTAAACGTGTTGCTTGAATCCGCGTACTTCGCCCCCTCGTCGGTGCGGCGCACGGCGAAGGCGCTCGGCCTCTCCACCGACGCGAGCTTCCGCTTCGAGCGGGGCGCGGACATCGAGATGGCGGCCTATGCTGCCGATCGCGCGGCGCAGTTGATCGCCGACGTCGCGGGGGGGGAGGTGCTGGCCGGCGTCATCGACGTCTATCCCGCGCCGCGTGAGCCGCAGCGGATTGAGCTGCGTTTCGCCCGGACCGGGGAGATCCTCGGCGCCGAGATCGCGGACGACGCGCAGGCGAGTTATCTGCGGAGCATCGGCTTCGAGACCGAGCCGATCCCCGGTGAGCGGCGCGCGAACGTGACGGTGCCGAGCTGGCGCGCGGACGTCTTCAGTGAAGTGGACCTCATCGAGGAGATCGCGCGACTGTACGGCTACGACAACATTCCGGTGGACCTCCGCGCCACGACGACGTTCGATCTCAGCGTCGATCCGTTGCAGCGATTGATCGCGGCCACCCGCGCCTTCTTCGCCGACAACGGCTTCGCGGAGATCGTCCCGAACTATCTCACCGATCCCGAAACGGCCTCCGCCTACGGCGAGGCGGTGGAGCTGCGCAACGCGTTGGGGCGGGACTCCTCGGTGCTGCGCACCAGTCTGGTGCCGAGCATGGCGCGCGTGCTTGGGTTGAACGAGCGGTACTCGCGCGCGGACCTTCGGCTGTTCGAGATCGGGCAGGCATTCCGTCGGGGGCGCCCCGATCAGGGCGTGGTGCCGGGGATCGTGGAGATGACCGAGCTGTCGGTGGCGGCCTCCGGGAAGGGGGGCGTGCGTGGGTGGGACGTGGCCGAGCGGCATGCCGACATCTACGACCTGCGCGGGCTGCTCGATCGGTATCTCGATCGCGTCGGCGTGCTGGGCGTTCGCTTCGTCGCGAAGGATGAGGCGAAGTGGGGCTTCGGCGCCCCGGCATTGGCGATCTTTGCCGGCGACGAGGAGGTGGGGCGGCTCGGACCGATCGACGCCGCGCTGTTGAAGGCACACGACATCTCCGGCGCTCCGGTGATCGCCGTCTTCGACATGGAGCGGCTTGCGCGCCACGCGTTCGCCGAGCGCAGGTACAAGGCGCCCTCGCGCTTCCCCGTGGCCGAGCGCGACATCTCGGTGGTGGTGGAAGCGGCGGTGCCGCATGCCGATCTCGAGGGGGCGATCGTCGCATCAGGCGGTGCGCTTCTCTCCGGTGTGCGCCTGTTCGATCTCTATCAGGGAAAGGGGATCGAGCCGGGGAACAAGTCCATGAGCTTCTCGCTCTCGTTCACCTCGTACGAGGGGACGTTGGAGGATGCCGCCATCGACGGAGCCGTCGGGGCCATCGTTGCTGAGTTGGGCACGAAGTTCGGCGCGAAGCTGCGGGGGGCCGTCAACGCGGCCGCGGAGTGATCCTTGTGAGCGTCGGGCGATCGCCTTCGTTCCGGGGGCGACGCATGTCATACGTCCGTTTCCGTTGAGTTCGAATTATGGAATTGAAAGAGAACGCCGACATTCGCAGAGCGCTCGACCGTCTGCAGCAGATGGTGGAGGTACTCAACGACCGCTACCGCGATGTGCGCCGTGAGCGCAAGGCGCTGCGCGATCGGATCGAGGAGCTGACCCGCGAGCGCGAGGTGGTGGAGGCCGCCACGTCGGCGCAGTTGGAGAGCGCCGGCAACGATCGCCGCCGCGCCGCCGAGCTGGAGGAGCGTGCCGCCAGGGCCGAGCGGGCCGAGGCGGAGCTGCGCGATACGATCGCCGAGTTGCGATCGCAGCTTGCCGAGCGCGACGCGCGGCTCGACGATCTCGGCCCGGCGCGTGAGGAGCTTGCCGCGCAGCGCGGGATCCTTGCGCGCGAGCAGCACGAGCGCGCCGCCCTCGAGGAGAAGCACCTGAGCGCGATCGCGAAGCTGGACGCCGCCACGCGCGCTGAGGCGATGGCCCGCACGGCTGCCGTTGCGGTCGAGGCGAAGCTCGCCGCGGCGGAGACGGAGCGCGAAGGGCTGGAGGCCCGGTTGTTCAAGATCACCGAGGAACGCGATCAGGCCGTTGCCGCCGCCGAGGCGCTGCGCGAGCAGATCGGATCGGGGGACTCCACGGACGATGAGCGCCTCAAGGCGCAGCAGGGACGCATCGAGGAACTGATGGGGGAGCTTGCCGCAACGCGCAAGGTCGTGGCCGCCAAGGAGCGCGAGGTTTCCGACGCCGTGAAGGAGGCCGCGGAGTTGCGCCGGCGGGTGGAGCAGTTGGGCGAGGAGACGGAGCGATTGAAGGCGGGAGACGGCGTTGGGCTGAGCGCCGAGGAGCGCCGCAAGATTGCGCAGCAGATCGACACGGCCATCGAACTGATCGATCACCATCTCTCCGGAGGCGAGTGATGCCGTTCGACGGCGGCCCGCGTTCATTCATCCACACGGAGCCGCGATGGCGTACGGCGTAGCGATCCTCACCGTCAGCGATCGCGCGGCCGCCGGGGAGCGGGAGGATCTCTCCGGCCCCGAGGCGGCTGCCTTGCTCGATCCCGCCCGCT
>CAZJYH010000356.1:0-2328 GCA_964549365.1 uncultured Alphaproteobacteria bacterium | reverse complement strand
TGCATGCCGATGTGGTCCCCGATGAGCGCGCCGCGATCGTCGCCGCGCTGCGGCGGTTCGTGGCCGAGCGCGTGGCGCTGGTGATCACCACCGGCGGCACCGGATTCGCGCCGCGCGACATCACGCCGGAGGCCACGCTGCAGGTGATCGAGCGTCGCGCCGACGGCATGGCCGAGGCGATGCGCGCCGCATCGATGGCCGCCACGAAGTTCGCGATGCTCTCGCGCGGCGTCTGCGGCATCGCCGCCGGCACGCTGATCGTCAACCTCCCCGGTTCCCCGAAGGCCGTCCGCGAATGCCTGGCGGTGATCCTTCCGGTTCTCCCGCACGCGCTGAAGCTGCTCGCCGAGGGAACGGCCGTGCGCGACGAGGAACATCGGGAAGGATGAAGGATGAATTATGAAGGATGAAGGTCGAGATCACGTGGCCTGTGTTAGCCTGCCGCGCTTGAGATCTTGTCAGGCATCTGGAATCCGGCATCATTTTGAACGTGGCACTTGGCACTTGAAACGTTGAACGGCGGCCACGCATAACGCTCCACGCAAAACGCTTTACGCTCAATCATGTCGCTTCGCATATACAAT
Organism: uncultured Alphaproteobacteria bacterium; assembly: GCA_964549365.1. Taxonomy (GTDB): domain Bacteria; phylum Bacteroidota; class Ignavibacteria; order OLB7; family OLB7; genus JAFDZV01. Next base: position 1,744 of record CAZJYH010000356.1, on the reverse strand, counting down.
ACGCTGACCCGCACGAAGGAGGACTTCACGCCGATCGACCCGCAGCTCGTGCGGATGTATCGGTGCGGCCCCACGGTGTACAAGCACATGCACGTGGGGCATGCGAAGAGCTACATCTCCTTCGATGTGGTGCGCCGCTACCTCATGCATGTCTTCGGGAAGGATCACGTGATGTTCGTGATGAACATCACGGACGTCGGCCACCTTGCCGATGACTCGGACGACGGCGAGGACAAGATGGAGACCCAGGCGCGGCGCGAGAACCGGTCGCCGTTCGAGATCGCGGCGTACTACGAGGAGAGCTGGATGAGCGACATGGCGCGCATGAACGTGCTGCGCCCGGACCGTCTGCCGCACGCCACGGATTTCATCCGCCAGCAGATCCAGATGGCCGAGCGGCTCGTCGCCGAGGGGCTGGCCTACGAGGCGAACGGCTCCGTCTACTTCGACGTGGCCGAGTACGAGCACCGCGGAATTCCGGACGGCTGCATCCCGTACGGCGGGCTCTCGAATCGCCGCAGCGACGATCAGGTATTCGGCGGGCGCATCGCGGAGAACCAGGAGAAGCGGGCGCCGCAGGACTTCGCGCTCTGGAAGGCGGCGGAGCCGGAGCACTTCATGCAATGGCATTCGCCGTGGGGCTGGGGATATCCGGGCTGGCATCTCGAGTGCTCGGTGATGGCGCAGTATTATCTCGGCGCCACGTTCGACATCCACGCCGGCGGGCTCGACAACATGTTTCCGCACCATGAGTGCGAGATCGCCCAGAGCCAGAGCGCCAACGGCGTCCCGTTCGTGCGGTACTGGATGCACAACAACATGGTGAACGTGGGCGATGTGAAGATGGGAGGCTCGCAGGGGAACGCGCTGAACATGAAGGAGCTCTTCGAACGGTTCGACCCGATCGCGATCCGCTTCTTCGTGATCCAGAGCCAATATCGTTCGCCGCTCGAGTTCGGAATCGACGCGGTGACCGCCGCTGCGACCGGGCTGGACAAGCTGCGCAAGACCGTGGCGCGAGCACAGAAGGCGCTCGCCGGATACTCGCCCAACGGCACCGCGGCCGAGGAGCCGGCGTTCATGCGCGGGTTCTTCGACGCGATGGACGATGACTTCAACACACCGGTGGCGCTCGGCGCCCTGTTCGAGGGGGTGAGCGAGCTCAACAAGCTGCTGGAGTCCGAGCCGCGCAACCCGGCGGCGATCGGCGCGAACATGGCGGCGCTGCGCGTCGCCTTCGACGACATCCTCGGGCTCGATCTGTTCAGCCGCGAGAGCGCCGGCGACTCCGCGATCGCGGGCGATCTGGTCGGCCTGCTGATCACGCTGCGCCAGGAGGCCCGTGCCCGCAAGGACTTCGCGACCTCCGACGCGATCCGCGATCGATTGAAGGAGATCGGCGTGGTGCTCGAGGACACGAAGGAAGGAACGCGCTGGACGTTGGAGTGACGGGGGAAGGATTGAGGAAAGAAGAGAGAGGAGCGAGAAAGGCAGAAGTCGGAATGCGGAAGGCAGAACGTCGAACGTGCGGTGCGCATGTCCGGGCCGATCGTAGGCGCAGGTCTTCAGCCTGCGCGGTGCAGGTCTTCAGCCTGCGCGGTGCAGGTCTTCAGCCTGCGCGGTGCAGGTCTTCAGCCTGCGCGGTGCAGGTCTTCAGCCTGCGCGGTGCAGGTCTTCAGCCTGCGCGGTGCAGGTCTTCAGCCTGCGCGGTGCAGGTCTTCAGCCTGCGCGGTGCAGGTCTTCA
>CAZJYH010000355.1:2941-5486 GCA_964549365.1 uncultured Alphaproteobacteria bacterium | reverse complement strand
GCGCGCCCATGTCCTCGTTACCATTGTTGTTCGCGGGCGACTGGTCCGACGTCCGGCGCTTCACCACCGTGGTGGATGCGCCCAGCCTCACGTTGCCGGCGGATGCTGCAACGGCGCGCCCGCTGAACGACGTGCTTCGTTGGAAGCCGGTGCCGGGGGCGGACCTGTACCGCGTGCAGCTTTCAACGGTGTCGGACTTCGCGTCCACGTTGATCGATCGATTCGACGTGACCGACACGCTGCTGAACGCCGCGAATCTGGACCCGTCGAAGACGTACTATTGGCGGGTGGGAGCGGTCGGGCACGGCGCCGCGGGGGCATGGTCCGAGGTCTGGAGCTTCACCACCGGCGCGGCTCCGTCGATCGCCGCGCCGATGCTGCGTCTGCCGCAGAACGGGGCCACGTCGATTCCGGTCGCCGGCACGACGTTGCGCTGGCTGCGGGTCCCGGGCGCCGATACCTATCACGTCAGGGTGTCGAGCGTCTCGGACTTTGCCGCGACGATCGCCGATCGGAGCGGGCTGACCGACACCGCGTCGGATCTCTCCGGGCTCGAGCACGGGAAGCGTTATTACTGGCAGGCGCGCGCCTCCGGAGCCACCGGGGAGAGCCCTTGGTCCGAAACTTGGAGCTTCACGGCCGAGAGCCTGCCGGGGCCGGCCGCGCCGCTGCTTCTTTCCCCCGCGGACGGCGCGTCGGCGGTGCCGCCCGCCGGCATGCTGCGGTGGCGGTACGTGAGCGGCGCCGACGGATACCGTGTGCGCGTTGCCCGCTCCCAGGACTTCGCCGCGGCGATCCTCGACCGCACGGGTGCACAGGATACCGCGCTCGAAGTGAGCGGGCTGGAGGAGTCGACGCGGTACTACTGGCAGGCCGCAGCCTCGGGGCCGGCCGGACTCGGGCCGTGGTCCGACGTCTGGAGCTTCACCACGGCGAAGGGCGCCGCCTCCGTCGGGGCCGCGGAGTCGGGCGCCGGCGTGGGCCTTGCGCTCGCGCAGAACCGTCCGGATCCGTTCACCGAGGGGACCACGATCGCCTTCCGCGTGCCGCGCGCGGGGTGGGCCTCGCTGCGGTTGTACGACGTGCAGGGGCGGCTTGTGGCCTCGCTGGTCGACGCGGACCTCGCCGCGGGAGAACACGCCTACGTGCTCGATGCGGGAACGCCCGGTTTTTCCGAACTTGCAGCCGGAGTGTACGTGGCACAGCTTCACACGATCGACGGCCTGCGCGCTATCCTGCTGCATCCGGCGAGATAGCGTTGTCTGGGTCAGCGATTGTGCATGGTCGCACAGCAGCGTGCTTCCCGGGAAACCGGGGAGCACGCTGTGCATTCAGGGGTATGCGTGCCGATCCATCTTCACCTTGTACGAACCATCGATATCCATGAGCATGAACGATTCCGGAACCTCACAATCCGAGAGCGCTGCCTCCGAAGGTCTGCAGCAACCGGATATGCGCCTGGGCCATATCCACCTCGTCGTCGGTCCCGTCGGTGCCGGCAAGTCGACGTTCGCGCGGCGGCGATGTCGTGAGCACGGTGCCGTGTGCCTGACGCTCGATGAGTGGATGACCACACTCTTCAGCGACGACCGTCCGGATGTCGGCGTCGCGGAGTGGTACGTCGAACGTGCCGCTCGCTGCGTGGAGCAGATCTGGCGGGTGACCAGGGGCGTGTTGCGCACGGGGACGGACGTCGTGCTCGAGATCGGCCTGATCCTGCGGCGCGATCGGGAGGGGCTGTACGAACGGGTGGATGCCTTCGGCGCCGGGTTGACGGTCTACGTTCTCGATGCCCCTCGGGAGCTGCGGCGGGAGCGCGTGGAGCGGCGCAATCGCGAACGGGGGGCGACGTTTTCGATGGAGGTGCCGCCGCACATCTTCGAACGCGCGAGCGATCTGTGGGAGCCGCTCGACGCCGCCGAGTGCGAGGGGCGTGATGTGCGGCTGGTGGACCCTTCGTCCGAATGAGCCCGGCACCACCCGGCGCATGCCGGTTGGACGGGATGCATGGCCCAGCGATACGTTGCTGCCGGGCGGTGCATCAACGGAGAAGGGGGCGTGCGGCCCCCTTCCCGTGGTTCTTCTCGATCGAGCGGCATGTCCCGCGCCGCCCGTCGCGTCGTTCAGATCGTTGCGGCCGTCTCCGTCCCGATTACGGGCAGGCGCATTTGGCCGGGCGGATCGTGATCTGCCAGCATTTGTTCGCATCGTAATCCAGGCATGCCTGCACGCAGCAGCCGCCGGCGAGCGGAACGTCGATGCAGCCGCCGAGCGGCGGAACAGCCACCTGGTTGTTGCAGTCGATCAGGTACGGCACGCCGATGCCGATGCAACGGAAGACGGTGCGCGAGCCCGGCGCCAGCGTATCGCATTCGGTGGGGCCGTAGGTGCGCACGCAGAACGGCACGCGGCATTGGACGTCGGCCGATACCACCACGGTGATATGATCGCAGGCGCATTCGAACTGCGCCGAGGCCTTCCCCGGCGCGAAGAGCAGCATCAGCACCATCAGTGATCGTGTCACGCTATTCCCCGATGTCGTGAA
>CAZJYH010000355.1:0-2931 GCA_964549365.1 uncultured Alphaproteobacteria bacterium | reverse complement strand
CGAGCGCAGAAGTGTTGAGAGCTTCATTGACTGATTCTCCTGGATTGATCGGTGAATGGACTCCCGGACCCGACCCGACGCATCATCTCCGTTCGCCGTGCGCGCAAGTCCCGTGCGGCCGACGATTCGGGGGGATGACGTTCGGGGAAGAACCGGGCAATATTCGTGAACCGAGAAGAGAGAAGGAGGTGGCGCGCGTGTCGATCCCATGACGGCCGTGGTCCGGCGCGAACCGAACGTGACCTCCAAGAGCCCGCGCGCCCGACGCGATGCGGCAACGACTTCTCAGCAGGGGCAGAAGTCCAGCGGCGAGGGTCCGATCTTCAACAGCAGGCAGCCGTTGTCGTCGCGACCAAGGCAGGCTTCGACGCAGCACCCCCGGCCTACCGGCACGTTGACGGCGCATCCGTCGGTGAGGTAGACGGCGTTGCCTTCGCAGTCGATGAGCGAGATCGCCACCTGATCGTTGCAGTCGAATTTCACGGCGCTTCCGGGACCGAGGACCGTGCACGTGGTCGATCCGACGGTCTCGAAGCAGATCTTGAACTTGCAGGCCACGACGGGTGATACGATCACCGTGCCGTACGGGCAGTTGCAGTCGTTCTTCGCCAGGGCCGGATTCATGCCGCACGCGAACAGAAGCGCGACGGCAACCAGACACCACGGCATGTGTGCGCGATGGTATGTCATGAGTTTCATCTCCCCGATGATTGCGGTGTTCGATGATGCTTCCGGTGTGGTGCCGCGGCAACGGTTCGTCGACGCCGCATCATGCCGGCCCGCAGGCTCGGCGCGGCTTCGTCCCGCATGCGCGCGGATCGTTCCGGAAGCGTTTGGGCGATCGCCCAGGGCGCCGGCACGGAGATGCCGACACTCGGCGCATGGGGAAAGAGGATTCCGCGGCGGTGATCTGGACATGTGGAGGTGAGATTTCGAGCGCTCGCAACCGAAACGGGCCCGCCCATAAAGGCGAGCCCGCGCGGTGGCCACGGCGCGGTACAGCACGTTTTCACGCCGTGGCATTCGTCGAGGTTGGCGGAACGCCCGTGCGCGCCGCGTGCCTCTTACTGTTTGATGAACCAGCGCGCGAGCGCCCCGGCGGTCGTCTCGATGCGCAGCAGATACCGTCCGGGCGCCAGCCCTGCCACATCCAACGCCACGCCGTCGGCGGCCTGTACGGCCGTGCCGGCGGGCACCTGCATACCCAGAGCGTTGTAGGCCGTGATGCGCGTGATCCGGTTGTCGCCGCCCGGGCGAACATGCAGCGACCCATGCGCGGGGTTCGGCAGGAGCATCACGCCGCCGAGCTCTCCGTAAGCCGCGTTCACCCCGGCGGCCGGGCCGGAGAGCTCCCACCAATCATTCATGAACGGGCCGGAGAAGTTCCACCCCGTGCCGATGTACGCACGGCCGTTCGCCACGCACGCCGTGCTCCAGGCGCGCGCCTGATCGGCGGGCAATCCCTCGGCGGCGGTCCAGGCATCGGCCGAGGGATCGTAGGAGTAGAAGTCCGCATAGGCGGTGGTATAGCCGCTCTGCCCGAGGCCGACATAACCGCGTCCGTCGAGCGCGAACGCCACGGCGCATTGCCGGGCGGTGCCGGGGAATTCCTTCATCGGCTCCCATTCATCTCGCGCCGGATCGTAGCGATACAGATCGCTGATCTCGCCCGCGCCGCCGCTGCCGCCGGTGATGTAGCCGTGGGCACCGATCGTGAAGCTGGATTGGAAGATTACCGGGCCGGTGGGAAGATCCGCCAACTGTGTCCACGCGTTGGCCGTGGGATCGTAGGAGTAGAAATCGGAATAGACGTACTGATTGTCCGAGCCGCCGCCGATATAGGCCTTCCCGCCGACCACGAAGCAGGTGACTCCGTCGCGCGGGATGCCGGGCAGATCCGCCTTGCGCGTCCATTTGTCGGTTGCCGGATCATATTCCCAGAGATCCTTCTTCAGCACGTTGCCGGCATCGAAGCCGAACCCCACGTACCCCTTCGCGCCGATGCTGAAGCCCGCGCCGAACGCCCGCTGAGTCGTCACGCCGGGGATGTCGGCCTTGCGGGTCCAGGAACGGGTTGTGGTGTTGTAGGCGTAGAAGTCCTTTCCGCCGCCGCCGCCGAGATACACGTTCTCTCCCACGGCGAAGGAGATCGCCGCATCGCGCCCGGCGCCGGGGAATGCAGGCCCCCTGCTCCACGTCTGCGCGTTTGCCGCAACCGTTCCGGTCAACAGCGCGGCTACGCCCACGATTGTCATCGCGTACATGTTGTGCCTCATCGTCATGTTCCCAAGTGGTTTTCGAATTGTGAACTGACATGCACGGTGTGCTTCCACATGTCGCCGCGATATAACCCGATCCTCCTTGCTTTGTTAGCGGCTTCGGCATCTTCATTGCTGCGATTCAAGCGATTTGCGATGGAATGTCTGCTATTGGCGAGATGCGAGAAGGGGGTGGGGGGATCGGGGCCGTCCGGCGATCGACTACGAGCAGCGGGCAGGATGAGCCGCGCACCTGAACACCCGAGATGGCAGTCGAGGGAATGGTCGGATGACTGCGGGATGCCGACCGCCCACATCTTTTATGGCCCTTGAATTGGGGGTACACCGTCATGTACTGTTGCCGATGTGGTCCGATGCGTAATTCGCAGTGGCGACCGGGGAGTGCGCTTGACGTTGAAGGACTTCCATGACTCCGCCTGGTCGCGGGACGAGATACGTGAATGATCGCGGCACGTCATCACATGTGTTGTCGCTGCCGTTGCAAATGTATAGCGACAGGTATATATTCGCATACCGTCGTTGTCCCGAAAATCCGGCCCTCATCTCTCTCCCATTGTGATGTTGCTCGCCGACCGCCACCCGTGGGGTGACGGCAGCGTAGCGTATTCTATATCGTGAATCGTCCGGGGCATTGTCATGAGATATCCGGGTC
>CAZJYH010000354.1:4482-5488 GCA_964549365.1 uncultured Alphaproteobacteria bacterium | reverse complement strand
CACACCGGCCGGGGGGGAGGGGGATGATGGGAAGCCGAATCGGCAGGCCGAACGGACGCCGATTCTGCGGGCGTGTGCCTCGTGCGGGGCGATCGGGTATCCGAGCGATCGTTTCTGTGCCGCGTGCGGCCATGCGTTCGATGATGTCGGGCCACCCGCGCCAAAAGCCTGCCGGACGTGCGGCAGCATGTCGCACCATCCGGTCGCGTTCTACTGCACACGATGCGGCCGGGAGTTTTCGCGGATGTAGATCGGCATGTGACCGTGGTGATGAACTATCAGGCTCCTGTACCTCAACATTTATCCGGAAAGAAGAACATGAATCTGAGAATCCTCTTGTCGGCCGTTTTGATTCTGCTGCTCGCGGCTGCCGACGGCATGGCGCAACGTGTGCCCCGATCTCCGCTTATGGTGCTGTGGTATGGAGGCATTACCCTGCCGAGTGATGCCGCGTCCCTGCGTCCGCCTGTGCGGCCGGCGCAGTCGGAAGCGAATCGTGTGAGCAGCATGCTGGGCAGGTATGTCGATACCATCTACCTGGTCGATTCATTCTTCCGCCGCGTCATCTTCACCGCACGGAACGGGTATATGGACTCGATACGGGCGCTTCCGTGGGTGGTCTCCACAATGCCATGGCCGGAAGTAGAGACCGATGGTATCGACATCGGCACGGGGCCGTCGGCTGGGCGTGCAATGCCGTTGAAGTCCGGCGGCATGAGCGGCACGGCGAAAGCGGCGGCGCCTCCATTGAAAGGTGCAGGCGTTGTTGTGGCCATGTTCGACGTGTCGTTGCCGTGGTATCATCCAAGCGCGTTCGGCGATCTCAGTTGTCCGAACCCCGGCGTCGACTACCCGGTGAAGGGGCGCGTACACTCGACGCACGTGGCCGGCATCGTGGCCGGCCTCGGAATCACCAACCCCACACGATATCAGGGGCGTGCGCCGGGCGTGAAGCTGCGTGCGTGGAGCATCTTCGATACGGCCGGCGCGTTCGTCAGTCTGCCCC
>CAZJYH010000354.1:2475-4472 GCA_964549365.1 uncultured Alphaproteobacteria bacterium | reverse complement strand
TCATGAACTATATGGCGACCGATTCGGTTCACGTCGCCCAGAACTCCTGGACCATCCGTCCGCCGTTGAGCGACCCGTGCGACGCGTTCGGAACGTATAACGGCTTCTGCATGGAGTACGACAAGCTGGTGCGTGAGATGGGGGTCACCGTGGTCTTCTCGGTCGGCAATCACCGCTGCACCTGCTACGAGGCGCTCTGCGGCAGGGGCGGACTGCGAACGATCATGCCGCCGGCGACCTCGAAGAACACGATCAATGTGGGGGCGGTGGATGCAAACAACTTCATCGCCCCGTTCAGCAGCTTCGGCGCGACGGCCGATTTCCGAATCGATCCGAGCATCGTGGCGCCCGGCGTGAACATCGTCTCGTCGATACCGAAGGACAACACGAACAGCCAAATGAAGGGCATCACCATTGCTTCGACATCTCTGATGAACTACGTGCCGCTCAGCGGCACGTCGATGGCGGCGCCCGCCGTCTCGGGCTGGGCGGCATTGGTGATCCAGCGCTTGAAGCAGCTCGGCAAACCACACCCGCCGGCACTCGTCAAGGCGCTGCTGCTCAACAACGCGGTCGATCTTGGAACGGCCGGACCCGATCTGATATACGGATATGGATTGGTCAATGGGCCGGGCGCGATCGGTGCGGCTGCGGCCGTGCCGTCACGTTTTGTTCTCGGTGCGGCTGCTACCGGCGACTCGACGCTTCATACGTTCGCCGTCTCTGCCGGCTGTCTGCTCAAGGTGATGCTCTGCTACTCCGACTTCGAGGCACCATCGAACACCGGGACGGGGAATGCGCTTGTGAACGATCTCGATCTCGAACTCGTGGCGCCGAACGGAACGGTCTATCTCCCGTTGAAGCTGAACCGGGCGAGCCCGACCGCTCCCGCATCGGCAGGCGTTATCACCTACGACAACGTCGAACAGGTTGTCGTCACGAACCCGATCGGAGGAACCTGGAAGATCCGCGTCAGGGGGACGAGCGTCACGAAAGGTTCGCCGCAGCAGTATGCGGTCACGTGGTCGCGGATCTGCACCACGATTCCGAACACAACGAGCGGATCGTCATCGATCGTTATTCCGCGATGAGATAATTCGCGGAGCATCACTCGCACATAATAATCGGCACATGAAATACAGGGGAGCGGCTCCAGGCACGCTCCCGGGGGCGGAGCCGTGTTTAGACTTTCGGCGCGGCCGCCCGACATCATCCAACACTTCTATTCAGAGGACAAGAGTAATGGCAGATTCAACAGGTATCGCGCCGGCGCCGCCGGCAGTCCCGACCATCGTCGACGGGAGCAGACCGTGCAAGGAATACCAATACGCGGCGAAGCTCGTGCAGGGGATTCCCGAGTTGCCGATCGAGCGTGAGATCGTTGCGCCCGGCCGGTACTTCACGGCGGTCAACGTTCACAATCCGTCCACCTGCAAGACGGTGACGTTCCGATGGAAGGTTGCGGTCGCGAACCCCGCCGGGTTTGCGTTCGGACGGATCACGCGCTTTCAGAAGATCACGCTGCGCCCGGATCAGGCGGTGGAGATCGACGCGCCGAACGTCTCGCGTGCGCTCGGCATCCAGGGGACGAAGTTCGTCAAGGGGTTCGTGGTGATCGAGTCGCCGTGCGAGTTGGACGTCGTCGCCGTCAACACCGTCAACACCGTCGGGGGCGCGGCTTCGCCGGTGACCGCCGGGGCGATCGCACTGCACACCGAGCGCGTTCCGGCGCGGCTGATCGAGGCGTGCCGCAACGATCTGGATCTCAACATCAGCACCGGTGTTGTCGATTGGATGTTGACCTCGGCGGTTGATGTGCACGGTCAGCCGTTCGCGAACATCATGACGCCGAGGCCCGCCAATGTCATTGAAGATGTCGACAAGCACCCGGTCTGGGGGACGCAGAAGTGTGCACGCTGGGTCGGCGTGCGCGGCGTTGCACATGACCTGAATCCGCCGATAGAGCCGGGCGTTTATACATTCCAGCACTGCTTCTC
>CAZJYH010000354.1:0-2465 GCA_964549365.1 uncultured Alphaproteobacteria bacterium | reverse complement strand
TGGACATCCTGGTGGACGACAGCGCCGTCATCTGGCTCAACGATCATCAGGTGGCACCACCCCCGCTGATTACGGGCCTGAACGGACCGCCGAAGGCGGTGGCGATCACGAATCAGGACTTCTTCCTGCCGGGGCTCAATTGCCTGACGTTCGTCGTCACGAACAAGGTCGGACCGGCGAAGACGGGGAACCCGGTCGGCATCAACGTGTGCGGGCGGATCAAGGCCGAGCGCGGCGCGTGCGACGGCTGCGGGTGCTCGTCGGATTGCGGGTGCGGGAAGTAGCGCACGAAAGGGGATGCAGCGGTGAGGGGGAGATCGCGGCGTGATCCCCAAATCCAGGTATTCGCCCCGTATCGCCGAGCCCGGCGATTGTCGGCCGCCGCGCGTACCGGTAGCTTGTCGATGAGTATACAAACGCCGGCGTACCCGGTCGGCTTCCGATAAGAACAACGGCCATCGATTCCATCAACTTCTGTGGCGGCGTACGTTCACGCGTGCGCCGCCCGGCCGTTTCGAACGGGACGCTCCATCGCCGTCGTACATTGCGCACATGTCGGACTATGATGGCACGGAGCAAACAGATATGCAGGCGGCGGGCGCGGCGGCGTCGGAGATCTATCTCCCGGCGGTGCCTGAGCGCCCCGCGACGATTCTCGCGTTCCTCGTTGCGCGCTTCCCGCACGTCGGCGCCGACGTCTGGTGTGAGAGGATGGAGGCGGGGAAGGTGTTGAACGACGCGGGCGAAGCGATCGCACCGGACGCTCCGTACACGGTCGGCGCCACCGTGCGTTATTTCCGGGAGGTGCGGGACGAGGCCGTGATCCCGTTCGAGGAGGCGATCATCCACCAGGACGAACATCTCATCGTTGTGGACAAGCCGCACTTCCTTCCCGTCGTCCCCTCCGGGCCGTACGTTGCCGAGTGCCTGACGGCGCGGCTCCGTGCGCGGACGGGGATCAGGACGCTCGCCCCGGCCCATCGGCTCGACCGCGAGACGGCCGGGCTGGTGCTCTTCTCGGTCGATCCCACCACACGCGCGCTCTACCATCGAATGTTCGCCGAGGGGGCGGTCGAGAAGGAATATCTGACGATAGGATACGGTGTGGGAGATCCGGGCGAGGAGGCGCTCGTGGAGAATCGGATCGTGCCGGGGGAACCGTGGTTTCGCATGCGCGTCGCGCCCGGGGAGAGCAACGCCGCCACGCACGTGCGCACGCTTGCTCGTCGCGGCGAGCGCGTCCTGTTCAGCGTTCGGCCGCGAACCGGGAAGAAGCATCAGATCCGCCTGCATCTCCTCTCGATCGGATTTCCGATCCTCAACGATCGTCTTTACCCCCACGTTCAACCCCATGCGCCGTACGACTTCTCCGCGCCGCTCCAGCTTCTGGCGCATCGTCTGGCCTTCGTCGATCCGGTGAGCGGCCGGCCGATGGAGTTCACCGGCAGTCGGCGGCTGGAGTGCGACTGGTCCGTACGCTGACGGCGTCCGTGCTACGAATCGCCTGCGCGGTCGACGCCCCTGAACGCGCGAAACGCGAACAACTGCTGCAGGAAATAGTTGCGCGGGAATCGCAGCCGCCCGAGCCCATAGGCCGTCGGCTTTCGCCGCTCGGGGAGGAACGCCGTGCCGAATATCCAATCCCACACCGCGAACTTCGTCGCGAAGTTGCGGTTGTGCGCCTCGCCGTCGGTTGCGTGGTGCCACCGATGCATCTCCGGTCCGTTGATCAGGTACCGCAGCGGGCCGGTGCGCATGTTGATGTTGGAGTGAATGTACATCCCCCAGATCGCGTCGATCATCCCCTTCAGCAGGATCACCTTCGGATTCGCGCCGAGCAGAACCAGCGGGGTGAACTCGATCGTCTGGTTGATCAGGATCTCCAGCGCATGCGAGCGCGCGCCGGAGAGCCAGTCCACCGAGCGCGCCGAGTGATGCGCCTCATGTATCCGCCACAACCACTTGTTCCGATGCTGCAGTCGGTGGAACCAGTAGATGTAGACGTCGTGCGTCAGCAGCGACAGCAGAAGCTGCAGCCCGATCGGCCACGCCGCTATGTAGCCGTGGCGGCTCATCTCCGTCACGCTGTCCACCGATCTGATGATCCCGAAGATGAGGAGCCCGAGCAGATAGTTCTGAACGACGGTGTACAGGAAGAGATCGTTCCAGAACCCCTCGCGCAGCAGCCGCTGGCCCGGCGTGTAGGGGAACATGTGCTCCAGCGCGACGATCACCAGCGCTGCCAGGCCGACGACGATCGGGGAGAGTATTTCAAGAGGCATACGCGTTCGAGTTACTGAGCGGCCGTCGGATGACGCGTGCCGTAATCGCGTCATCCGGCCGACCGTGACTGTGTATGCTTTCGCGGCGTCCCACCGAGACGTGGATGAGAGAGTTCGGCCGGGTCATTCTGAGATCCCGCACCGCGCCGTTGTCGCGGCATACCCGGGCAATGAACAACCGGG
>CAZJYH010000353.1:0-5495 GCA_964549365.1 uncultured Alphaproteobacteria bacterium | reverse complement strand
GGTATTACCTCCACGAGATTGTTCACCATCCTTCTGATTCCATCCCGTAGATGGCGAACGTTGAAATTGATGAGCAGCCCGAGCGGAAGCCCCGCCAACTTGAGATACGTGAGGAGCTGCGCCTCGTGAATCGGTGCGAGCGCATCGACCGATTTCAATTCCACGATGATACTCCGCCCAACGAGCAGATCGATGCGGTATCCGCAGTCGAGTTTGATGCCGTCGTAGACAACCGGAATGGCTAGCTGCCGCGCGACCTCGAACCCGGCCTTGCGGAGTTCATGGTCGAGGCATGTTTCATAGGTGGATTCCAGCAGCCCAGGGCCGAGCGCAGAGTGTACCTTCATTGCGCAGCCGATGATGCGGCCGCTCAGAGAGTTCACCGCAGAGGGCGCCGAGGAACGCCGAGGTGAGGTATCCATGGTTCAGCTCCGAATTCGGGGGGAGCGAACAGAAATTGCTTCACGTGATCGGGGAGAAGGAGCACCGTGTGAAAGAAGCTCCCCCTCACCTCCGCCGCCGCGCTGCCGGCGCCCCGACGATCGGCGCCGAGGCCGCGGGCTTCGCGAACGGCAGCTCGTTTCGTGTCTGGTACGAGATCTCCAGATCCACATACCGGTCCGGCGCCGTCCCCTGCAGCAGCAGACTGTCCACGCTCTTTATCGCCATGCGCGCGTAGTGGTAGCTCCCCGCCGTGCCGGTGCGGACGTAGAAGCCGAAGCCGTTCCTCGAGGCGACCGGCACGATAAACGACAACGTGTTCCCGATCGGAGAGATCCGGTTGTCGAACGGACCGTTGAGATACCACGCGTCGAGGCTTCGAATGAAGTACGAGCTGTCCGAGACGTAGGTGTTGTGATCGAACAGGTCCGCGTTGAGGAATTCCGCGATGGCCGCCGCGGGCCCGAACACGAACGAATTGGGATCGGATGCCGTGGTGTACAACGCGAACTGCACGTCGCCGAGCGCCGGGTTCGATGACTTCACCGACACCGTCTTCGGTCCGCCGCGTTCCGGATCGAGCACCAGCCCGCAGCCCTTCGATGAGGCGGGCTCGTACACCCGAAGGGGCGTCGCGATGTCGTTGCCGAACCGTGCCGCCGATGCGCACTGCAGCGCGATCGGCGTCGACGCGTGCGTGCACCGCAATGCCCGCACCGTGATGTCGTAGATGTTCGGCTGCGCCACGCCGACGGCCGCCGACAGATCCGGCACCGTGTCCGAGCCGCTCAGCGCCGTGCCGACGGTGGTCCACGAGACGATGTAGCTGGTGCTGCCGGTGTCGGCGGGGCGCCGCCACTTCAGACTGATGCGGCCGTCGCCCAGCGGCGTGGCCTGGAGGTCCGACGGTGGCGGCACGTAGGAGTTCACCGTGTCCACGACGAGCGGCGCGGACGTGTCGGTGCCGCGGATGCTCCGCACGCTGAACGAATAATGCGCGCTGCAGTCGATGTTCGGAATCTCGATCGTGGCGGTCGGCACCAGTACGGCGCGCGCGCCGTCGAGCCCGGGGCGATCCGCCTTCCAGTTGACGGCGTGCCCGGTGATCGCCGGATCGGAGGCCGCCTTCCAGCGGAGCCGTGCGATCGAGGAGCCGACGAACGTCACGCTCAGCGAATCCGGCCGCGCCAGAAACGCCGGCCGTGTCCACTGAACCGTCGCTTTCACCGAGACGGAGTTGGCGTGGCGCGCGGCCACCGATATCGTGTAGCGCAGGCCGGTGAGCCCCGTCATCCGATACGATCGCGCCGTGGCGTCCACCGTCGCCGAGTCCGTGACGGCGGAGGAATCGTCGTGCCAATAGATCGTGTAGCCCGTGACCAGTGCGCTGTCGGCCGGGGCGCTCCAGATCCCCACCGCGTCGAAGCCGGATGCCGTGCCGACCCCGTAGCAGCGGAAATTGATGGGCGGCAGCGGGTTCTCGCCGCTCCCGGCCGGATTCTCCTTGCAGCCGGCGATGATCGCGAGAATGATGAAGGCGAAGGCGGTTGAACGGGACACATGACGGTGCGGTCGGGACATGACATTTCTCCTCAATACAAACGGACGGTAGTTGTCCGGGTGGGATGTTCTGATCGGGCCAAAATAGGCGCTTCGGGGGTGTGGTGCAATGGAGGGTGGGAGGTATCACGGTAAAGTGCGAGCTTGCGTTCCGTGCCGCGCCATGTGGTATTGCCGCTGATATTCGTCAACCCGATATGAACCACTCCAGTTCTTTCGCCATGCGTCGACATATGTTGGTGCTCTTCGCTGTGTTCGTCGTAGTGGCCATGGTGCCCGGTTGTGCTCCGTACTTCAGACCGATGTCCGGCGCGCGACTTGCCCTCGTCCCGCTTGAGGATGCTCCGAGTTCTCAGCTGTGGCTCACCTTTGTTCCATGGAGCGCCTCATCGCCTGCTGTGTTGCATCGGCTTGGAGACAACAATTATCGCGTCGCCTGTTTCGATACCGCGATGGGCTTGGTTTGGAAATACGATGTTGACCCCGAAGGGATGAACGGCGGGATTCGTTATACGGATCTGCTGGAACTCTTCATGGTGCAAGGAACAAGAAGTCCGGGCCTGATGGCGTATTTCTATGGTCCAGGGGATACCATGTACGCATTCGTAAGCCGATTGGATCCTGCCGGAGCCGCCCTTGACACAGTCTGCCTCTATCGAATGCCGCACGATCGCGGCGCAACCACCCCGCGCCGATTCGCGCTTATGGTATCGCCCGATAGTCTCACGGCCGTGCTGATGATCCGTGATCATACGCCAACTCTCGACTCGGTAGGTGTTCGCTGCATGATGTTCGATGAGCGATGGAATAAGGTCGGTGAGCGGATGGTCGAGATGGCGGGCGATAAAGAACAGGAACGCGACAGCTTTATCGGGATCACGAACGACCGTAGACTGGTGGCCGTATGGATCGACGGCGACAACACGATCCGCGGAACCGAGTACCCATCCTCCGGTACCGGCCGGTCATTCGCGATACCGGTAACGGATCCCGAGCACGACGGCGCCACATTGCTCTGGTATGAGCATTCGATCGAGAACGACTCGGAACTGGTGATGCTTGCACGCATGCAAGACGGTCGCGACATCCACGGCATTCTCTCGGCACGTGTCGACACCCGGTCATTTGCCGTGACGTCGTCGGTGTATACGCCGATCGACACCGCTATGGCGCAGAGGCTCATCGATCAAGAATATCTGACCGATATCCTGCAAGCAAAAGTGGTACGGCCAAAGGATGGAGTAGCGCAGAGAATTATCTGTTTGGAAAATTCCCGGCTGTCGGGACCAATTGGCGGATTGGACGGTGGATTTACACAGGTGTCGTCCGCCTGGTACCGCTTCGCTGGCAGAAATGTGGCCATGTTGGCGCTGGGCTCCGATGACAAACTGGTGTGGAACAACGCGGTCAGGAAGAACGTGGTTGGGATGGTATACAACCCAGCGTTCGCAGGCCCGTTCGTTACGGTATCGGACATCACACTCACCGGCAGCGATCGCATCCGATGCCTGTATTTGGATAGCGCGCGATTGATTCGTCGTGAGTTCCGATCCACCGACGGAACCGAGATCGTTGAGCGAAATGGTGCGCTCGTGGAAATGTCCGGCAACTACGTAGTTCGGTATTCACACTGGCTCAACGATTCCACGCTGTATCTCCTCGTCGCCGACATGGCCGGATGGTTTGTCTGCAGGGTGGAGGTGCCGTAATGTGTGGGCTCTCTATCGGAATTCCCGTTCATCTGCTTGCCGATCGTTCGCCTGGAATTGAACTCCGGGCGCCATGCTTCGGGAGCGCACCGGCACCGCTGCGAGCGCCGATCGTGAAATCACGCCCTGCGCGGACGGGCAGTTGCACAAGTCGGTATCGATGAGTTGGATGATGTGTATCTTGTGCATCACTCTCTTGTTTGTCCGGGTCCCTGATTGTTCATTGTTTGCCGGAGGTGTAGGTCGGAGGATGTCGGCTGGGCCTCGGACGGAGCCCGTGAAGCGCTACGAGATAACGCGATGCAGTATCTCCGCCGACGCAGCCGCTGAACACCTCACCGTCTCCCCGGCGCGATCGCGCTGTCGACCACCGCGAACATCGCGGTGCGTCCCTGTTGCTGGCCGGCGGTGATGATGTCGCTCAGCAGTTCGAAGCCGGCGCGATCGCAGCCGATCCAGCCGTTGTACGCCAGATCGACGAACAATGTGTTGTTGAGATACCGTTCGCAATTCGCGTAGCCGACACGGTGCCCACCGTGCGCGCCCGCCGACTCGGGGAGCGTCAGGAAGTGGTCCAGATGTTCGGCGCTCAGCACAAGGCCGGGAAACAGACGGTCGTCGCGCAACGGACCTGAAGGCGCTTCGCAGAACTTCACGTAGCATCCCGTGGGATTCATGCGCCAGTCGATCGCGGCGGCGGGGGGTCTGCGCCCGGCGTGTGCACCCGACTCGAACCGCCGCATCGCCTCCAATTGCATCGTGAGCTGTTCATCGACCAGATACGACCACCCGCTCGAACCGACGCGCTTCATCATCTTGTACTGCAGCAGCAGAAAGGAATTGAATGCCCGGTTGTTGAGCAACAGGTCCACCCCCGTCACGGTCTCCAGATGCTCGCGGTCGTAAATGTACACTGCAAGCCGGCCTCCCTTGGGCTTTGTGTAGGTCCCGACACGAAGGGGGCGCCCCTCCAACAGATTCTCCAGCAACTTCCAGTCGTGCCGCAGCGCGTGGTGCTCATGGTTTTGCTCACGAGCGAACAGTGCATCGGTGGACACGGTTTCAACCGTGTACTGTGCTCTTGCCTGCTCAGGGATGGCGGCCCCGTTGAACAGATCGAGCGCACTGTGCGCATCGGGTTCCCGAGCGGGATCGATGGCGCGAGTGAACGGCCTGCGGTCCATTCCGGCGATCTCCAGCGCGGTTGAGATCGCGTCGCGCTGCGTCGCCAGAATCCTCCTGCGGTGCTCGCGTTCCGGTGGGAGTGCCGTCTCCGAGCGGAGCCGCATCAGCCGATCGAGCGCCTCGGCGGACTCCGGGCGCCGTCTCTTCACGGCACGGATCAAATCGTTCCAGTGCTCGGGCTCGAGCCGATCCGGCATGTGCGTCACATCAAACGCCCGGCGAGCGAGGATGTTCTCCAGTTCGCCGGCCGCTATGGGCGGATCGAAAAGGACGGGCTCCACGAAGCGCACGGTCACGGTGGCGGTTCCGCCGGTGCTGCGCATTTTCTCCACCAGCACGGCCCCGCCGATCGACGGTGCCGCATCATCCAATGCAAGCAACGCGATCTCACGACGCTTCAGGTCGTCGCGGGGAGCGGTGAACGTGGCGGACGCGTCGCCTGAGTACCGCAATGAATCCGCAATCGCCGTCGTGCGCACCGGGTCGAACGCAAGCACGTAGCCACCGTATTTGTCGGGCGCTTCGTTGTAGGTTGAGGTTTCCATCATGTAATATTTCTGATCATGCCGGCACATCATGCAGCCGCTGCCGACGGCCATT
>CAZJYH010000352.1:0-5516 GCA_964549365.1 uncultured Alphaproteobacteria bacterium | reverse complement strand
CACCCATGGGCTTGAGCAACCCGGCCAGCGCGCGCAGGATGGTCGACTTGCCACAGCCGGACGGACCGACGAACACAACCACTTCGCCGCCCTCGATGGCCAGGCTGATGTTGGCCGCGACCACTCCGTTGAAGCCCAGCTGCAGCTGCGTGTTGCAGCCGACCGGGAGGTCCACCTGCTTGGAGTAGATGCCGTTCGTCGGCGGTGTGAACGTGATCTCGATCTCGACCGAATCCCCCGGCGCAATCCGCAGCGGAAGCGCGGTGACGAGCGCGAACGGCGGGGGCACCGGAAGCTTGGCCGCGGTAAGATCGTACGCCTCCTCGCCGTTGTTGTAGATCTTCATCCGCAACGAGGAGGAGCTGGGAATATTGGTCTTCGGGAAGTTCAGCACGTTCGGCACGGCGTCCAGCACGGGCCCCAGCCCCTTGCCGGTCAGGCGCGCACGCACGGTGTCGGTGACCACCCCGCGCCGCACGACGATCAGCAACGAGTCGCTGATGTTGCCGCGGCGGGCCGGCACAAAGCAGATCGGCAATGTGAAGCGGCCGTTCGCGGCGATGGCGATCGGCAGCGGCGTCGACATCGCAATCGAGAAGCTGGTGCTGTCGCGCATCTCCAACACGATCAGCTCGGCGCTTTGCGTGCTGGAATTGGTCAGTACGAGGGAATCACAAGCGGTGGAGTCACATGGTATACTCGGAAAATTGACGACCACCGGCTGCGCGTGCGCCGCGCCTGCCAGCAGTGCCAGAAACCCGACGACAAGAAAGAGCCCACCGACAATTCGAGCAGAACGTAGGAGTCTGTTCATCATAGACACCGTATCGTTGGCGTGAAGCGCGAGGGACGCTATAGTTCCCGGAAGCCGGCACCGGGAGTGTGCATCTGCGCGAAGATCGACCCAATATTCACCGGACAATACCCCAGGGGGCGTAGAAGATATCTCGCCGCCCGGTCAATCCAAAGGATGTTTCTCCGCGGTGCGGCCACATCGCACGGCCCCCCCGCGGTACACCGATGCACCGCGGAAACGGCCGGGCTTCATCGAATCGACGTCGATATCCGGAGCCCCAGTATGACACCGGACCGGCGCCGGATATCACCATTGCAATCTGCTTGCTCATCGTTTCGGCCGAGAAAATTCACGGCCCGAATCCGTACATCCCGACGACGCCCCGTGGTGCGTTTCCGACCGAACGGCCCGTACCAGGAACTCATGAACCGCCGTTTCGATGCTGCGTGGCCGTCGATTCACAGCAGGAAACGATCTGCCCGGTGTGTGCTTCCATTCGAATCATGCAGGCCGCGGTGATGATCGCAATGGAGCCGAAGCGCGGGGCGATGGGGTTGCAACAACGGCCCCGGATTCCTCGATGTGGAGATCCCCGGAGCCGTCGTTCCTGTCGCGCCGCTCAACAGCCAGGCGCGATCGAGCTATCGTGCAACGATCAGCGTTCGATACACCGAGCGATCGGCCTGTGTCACCCGAATGATGTAGGCGCCGGCCGGCAGGCCGTCCGTGCCGAGCATCATCGTATGAACGCCGGGCTCGACCGCGGTCGGGCTCTCGATGTTCCGCACGCGGCGTCCGACCTCATCGAACAGGCTCACGGTCACCGGGGCGGTGCGCGGCACCCGGAACGTGATCACCGCATCGCCCCGTGTCGGGTTCGGCGCCGGATCCGCCAGGCTGAGCGCCCCGACCGCATCCTCCGCACGGTCCACGTCGCTCGTCACCTGCGACGCCGTCCAACGTATCGTCTGCGCACTGTAGTCGAGGTTCACCACGGCGAAGACGATTTTGCCGTAGCCCACCGCCTCACCGAGCACGTACTCCGTACCGGGAGAAAGCTCCCGCACCTCCACGGCCTGCCCGCCCCTGAACAGCACGGCCATCACGGCGAACGGCCTGCCGCCGTCGAACTTCACTTTGATGCCGGAGGGCGTCGTGAAGCTGTACAGGTTGTAGAACGTACCGTACTGCTCAACCTGCAACGATCCGGTGGCGGGCACCTGATTGGGGAAGCTGTTGTGCACGCGGGCGGTACTGTTCGACAGCCCGCGCTTGTAGACATATCGCGGATCGGCGAAGTTGCGCATCAGGTAGTTGGCCACACCGAATCCCTTCAGAAGCTCCATCCAATCATCGGCACGGTGCCCGACCGCCGCGAGCGCACCGCCGACGCGCACCATCTCCTCCTCCTGGGTCTTCACCAACCTCGTGACGAACGGCTCGCCCAGCTGCTCGAACATGTAGCGCATGTATGTGAGCGAGCGTTCGTAATCGTCGAGCGGATCGTCATGCACCCATCGGAGCAGGGGCACGTTGGTGTTGGTGAGGAAGCCGGTGTTCTGGCGGTCGAAGTAGCCGCAGAGAGTGCTGGCAAGCTCGCTGCATCCCTCGTTGAAGAAGATCTCGCTCTCCTTGTTCAGGTTGTAGTGAATCAGATGCTGGTACTCATGCGCCAGCGTGCTGAGCACTCCGTTGAGCGCCGTCTTCCCCTGATTGCCCAGCCCCGGCCTGGTGTCGATGTACAGGATGTTCATCTTGTTGGAGCCGGGATTGTCCGTCTGATCCAACGGCGAGAAGAACCCGAGAACATCCCCGCCGGAGATCGAGTTGGGGATATTCGTCAGAAGAAAATCCTCCACGTTGGGCGTCTCGGAATCGAAGCGGTTGGGGGGCGGGGCACCGAACACCTCCTCGTCGTTGTCGATGATCCCCTTCGTGGAGTCCCGCGAGGCCGACGACGTGGCGCTGTCCAGTCCCTTCGCGAGCGTCGCGATCGTGGCGGCCTTTACGAACGAGCTGTCGCGCACGTCCACCCAGATGCGTGCCCGGCGGCCGCTGAACATCAGCTTGGCCTGGATCTCCTCGAACTGATTGCTGGAGTCGTTGCGGATCAGGAAGGAGTTGATGAAATCGGAGGCGGCAACCGAGGCCATGCGCGACCCCTGTCGTTTGCTCGACCCGACGATCCTGCGGTAGAGTTCCGGATTACGCGCCGCCGTGTTGGCAAGCGCAAGGTTCTCCCGACCGTTGTTCATCAGGAAGGTGCCGCAGATGCCGCGCCGGCCCGGCGGATGAACATCCTCGCCGTGTGCCGATGCCGCGAGCTGAGCGGAAGCCGTCGACGCCGCGAACAGTGCCAGACAAACGGCCACCACACCCGGCAGTAGAGTGCGCCCCATTTCGTGATCTCCTCATGGATGTTGATGCGTGCAGGACAGGCAGGCCGATCACGATGACGGAACGCCTCGGAAGAGTGCCGGGGGCAACCATCCGACAAACGAACACGATGGGCAGATCGTGAACAGGCCCTCGAGGCGGCAGACGCCGCAGGGTTTGCAGTTCTATCGAGGCCGCGAAGGCGCCGAGCGGATCGATCGGAGAGACGATGATCGCACAGGGAATTCGCCGCCGCATTCAAGGGGATGGCCCTCCCCGCCGAACGCGGAAAGGGCCATCGTCCAATTCAATCGTCGTTCCTCGCGCGCGACACAGGTTCTATCGCAGCACGACGAGGGAGCGATTGGCCATGCGTGGACCCTGCACCAGGCGTACGATGTAGGTTCCGGCGGCCAGGCCGTCGGTGGCGACGTTCAGCTCATGCTCGCCGGCCGTGAAGCTCTCCCCCTGGGCGATCGTGCGCACAAGCGCGCCGCGCATGTCGTACAGCGCCGCGCTCACCGTTCCGGAGACGGGGACCGTGAAGCGTATCGCGGCCGGACCGTTTGTCGGGTTCGGCGTTACCGCGCTGATGTTCAATCCGCCGGCGACGCTTTGCTCGGCGCCCGCATCCAGAGTAACGGCGCTGATATCCCACTTCACGTTCTGCGCGTTGAACGCCAGGTTCGCCACGCCGAACACGATCTTGTTGTACTTGGCGTACGTGCCGATCGTGTACTCGGTGTTGTTGTCGAGCTGCCAGATCTCCACCAGCTTCGTGTTGCCGCCGACGCTGCTGTAGAGCATCGCCATCACCTTCATCGGCTGGCTGGCGGTGAACTTCACCTTCACGGCGCCGGGATTGTTGTACACCAGATACGCCGAGGCGTGCTGCTGAACGGTGATGCTGCCGGTCGGCTCGAACGGCGCGTTGAACGTGCCGTGCGACGTCGGCGTGGCCGTCGACAGACGATCGCGGTAGCCGTACGGCTGCGTGAAGTTGCCGGCATAGTTGGCGGCAACCCACGAGCAGAAGAGATCCTCCCACTTGCGGCTGTCGCCGATCTGCCGCAGGGCATCGGCCACGCGGTCCATGTTGTCGGTCTTCGTGTGGGTCAACGCCGTGATGAATTGCTCGCCGCACTGCTCGTACAGGTAGTGCACGAACGTCATCGCGCGCTCGTAGTCGCGCAGGATCAACGTCCCGTCATCGTGGTTCCACTTGAACATCGGCACGTTGGTGTTCAGCAGGAAGCCGGTGTTCTGCCGATTCTGATACCCATTGACAATGCTGGCAACCTCGCTGCACCCCTCGTTGAACACCACGTTGCTCGCGTTGTTCGTGTTGTAATGGATCAGGTGCTGGAACTCATGCGCCATCGTGTTGAGCACCTCGTAGATCGCCGAGGCGTTCTGTGTGCCCAGCCCTTCGCGCGAGTCGATGTACAACAGGTTCATCTTGTTCGAGCCCGGATTCGTCGTCTGATCCCACGGCGCGAAGAATCCGGCCACGAAGGCCCCGGTCAGCTGATCCTTGATGTCGGTCAGCAGGAAGTCCGTCACCTCGGGCGTCTCGGGATTGAAGCCGTTCGGCGGAGCCTTGCCGAACACCTCCTCATCGTTCTCGATGATGCTCTTGGCCGGGTTGCGCGATGCGGGGACGGTTACCGAGTCCAGTCCCCTCGCGAGCGCGTTGATGGTTGTGGTCTTGATGCGCTTGCGATCGACGGTGTCCACCCAGATGCGGGCGCGCCGTCCCTCGTATACCAGCACGGCGGTGATCTCATCGTAGGCACCGGTCTTGCGGTTACGCACCAGAAACACGTTGTAGGAATCGCCGGCGATGCTCTTCGGGCTGTAACGCTCCGGGTGCTTCTCGCGATCCATGATCCGCTGATACAACGCCGGGTTGGTGCGCGCGGTGGCGGCGAGCGCCTCGGCATCTTTCCCGTCGTTGAACAGCTCCGTACCACAGACGCCGCGCAACGCGCCGCCGGTTTGCGTTGTATGCTCGTCCTGCTGATTCGACGTCTGCGCCGTGGCCGCAGGCAAACCGAGCCCAAGGGCGAACGCCATCG
Source organism: uncultured Alphaproteobacteria bacterium (assembly GCA_964549365.1). Classification (GTDB taxonomy): domain Bacteria; phylum Bacteroidota; class Ignavibacteria; order OLB7; family OLB7; genus JAFDZV01. The sequence continues at coordinate 266 of CAZJYH010000352.1, read as the reverse complement.
CCGTTGCTATCGAGGTAACTCGCTTGTAGAATGCCGATGTCATTGTCGTACGCGGCTCCAGAATGTATTGTGTTATGACACTTCAGTATGCGAATTCGTCTCACCCATCGGATCCGGACCGCAGGACGGCCCTGCGAGGAAGCCGTCACGGGGGATACATGCCCCGGTGATCCATCACAACCGGATGTGTGTGTATCACCGAACAAGAAGAATGAGAACCGGCCAGATTGTATGGCGAAGGGTGGACCATCCGCCCTCTCTGGGCG
>CAZJYH010000351.1:0-5522 GCA_964549365.1 uncultured Alphaproteobacteria bacterium | reverse complement strand
GTCCTCGATCAGATCCTCGACGTCCTCGATGCCGACCGAGAAGCGCAGCAGGCCGTCGGTGATGCCGAGGCGCTCGCGCGTTTCCGGCGGCACCGAGCCGTGCGTCATCGAGACCGGATGGCAAAGCAACGACTCGACGCCGCCGAGCGACTCGGCGAACGTGAAGATCTTCACCGCCGAGCAGAACCGCTTCGCGCGCTCGAACGAGCCGATATCCACGGAGATCATCCCGCCGAACCCCCGCATCTGCCGCACGGCCAGGTCGTGCTGCGGGAAGCTCGCCAGCCCAGGATAATGCACCGCCGCGAACTCCGAACGCCCCGTGAGATATTCGGCCACGCGCATCGCGTTGGCGCAGTGGCGTTCCATCCGCACACTGAGCGTCTTCAGCGAGCGAAGCGTCAGGTAACAATCCTGCGGCCCCGGCACCGCGCCGCACGAGTTCTGATGGAAGGCGATTCGCTCGGCCACCGCGTCGTCGCTGGTCACGAGCAGCCCGCCGACCAGATCGCTGTGGCCGCCGATGTACTTCGTGGAGGAGTGCAGCACGATCGAGGCCCCCATCTTCAGCGGGTTCTGCAGATAGGGGCTCATGAACGTGTTGTCCACCACCAGGCGCGCGCCGGCATCGGCGGCGACGGCGGCGATCGCGCTCAAATCGCAGAGGCGCATCATCGGGTTGGTGGGCGTCTCGGCGTAGACCATGCGCGTGCGCGGGGTGATCGCCCCCCGCACCGCGTCGGGATCGCGGAAGTCCGCATACGAGAACTCGATGCCGTACCGGCGCCACACCTTGTCGAACAGGCGGAACGTGCCGCCGTACATGTCGTCGCCGGCAACCACGTGATCGCCCGGTTCGAACAGCCGCATCAGCGTGTCGAGCGTCGCAAGACCGCTCGCGAAGGCAAACCCGCGCGTTCCTCCTTCGAGCGCGGCGATGCACGTCTCGAGCGCTGCACGCGTCGGGTGATGCGTGCGGGCATATTCGAAGCCCTTATGCTCGCCGATCCCGGCCTGCGCATAGGTCGACGTCTGAAAGATCGGAACGTTCACCGCGCCGGTTACCGGCTCCGGCTCCTGTCCCGCATGGATGGCTGTCGTTGAAAATCCGGGCATATGTTGATAGATGCGTTCGTTTGCGTTCGTTGTTGTATTGCGGCCCTGCTGTCGGCGCGATGGGCAGGTTCAAAATGCAAAGTTCAAAATGAGCAGTGCCTGATCGAGCCGCACGTGCGCACGTTGAACTTTGAACCTTGACTTTTGAACTTCTATTTGGCGCCGTCTTCCTTTGTTGCCACATCGCCGGCGGCAAGCGCGGAGATACGGGCGTGCGCATCGTTGAGCGCCTGCTCGGCGGTCTTGTCGGCAAGCAGTGCGGCGGCTACTTCATCCTCGACGATCGCCTCGATGTCCAGCCAGCTCGGATGCACCGGGGTCATCTTTGCGCGACGGAGCTGTTCGGTGAAGACCTTGCGCGCCGGGCTCTGCAGGAACGGATCGTTCGCAACCGACATGTCGGCGGGCGTGGTTCCGCCGGGGAGCGCCTTCGCGAACTCCAGCGCCTGTTTCGGGGAGGTGAGGAATGCGATCAACTTCTTCGCCTCGGCCGGATGCTTCGCCGCGGCATTGATGGCCAGGTACTCGCCGCCGGCAAACGAGATGCCGGCGTGTCCCGGGAACCCCGGGAGAACGGCCACGCCGTAACGCAGCTTCGGGTTGTCCTTCGCGATCCGCTCCACCAGCCACGGTCCGGAGATCCAGTACGCGAGCTTGCCGCTCAGGAACAACTGGTCCAGCCCCTTCTGCACATCGATAAAGCCCGTGCGGCCCAGCGTGAGGTACATCTCGAGCGCCGCGATGTTCTGCGCCGAGTTGATCACCGAGTGGCCCTTGGCATCGAGCACGTCGCCGCCGTTGGACCAGAAGAACGGGAGGATCTTCTTGTACAGACGGTGCGCGTCGGAGCCGTTGGCACCGAACCCATACACGGCAGGGTTTGCGGCACGCACCCGTTCGGCCTTCTCCAGCACCCCCTCCCACGTGCTGTCACGCCCGGTGGTATCCTGCCCCGCTGCGGCGAGCAGATCCTTGTTGAAGAAGAGCACGCGGGTGTCCACCGTCCACGGCCACGCGAACACGGCGCCGTTCCACGTCCCCGGCGCCGCAACCTCGGCGCTGAAGCGCGTGACGGCATCCCCCTGCATCCTGGACTGGTCGGCCAGGCGCCCGGCCGCGCTGAACTGCGCAACCCAGTCGCTGCCGAGCTCCACAACATCGGGCGCCACATCGGCATTGAAGGCGTTCACGAGCTTCGTCTTGCCGTCGTTCCAGCTCAGGTCCTGCAGCTCGACATGAATCGTCGGATTCTCCTCCTCGAAGGCCGCGATGCGCTCCTGCAATGCCTTCTTCTGCCCCGGCTCCGACTGGAAATGCCAGAACGTGATCACCGTCTTGCCGTCGTTCGACGACTCCCCCCCACCGCCGCAGCCTGTGAAGAGCATGACGACGGCGATAAGCAGAAGCAGGACCGGGATCAGCCCGGCACGGAGTGTGCGTGAGTTCATTGCTTGGTTTTGAATGCGACGATGAGGCCGATGATCGAGAGCGTGACGACGGCGACGTTGCTGACGATGGAGATCACCTGATTCAGGGAGTTGATCGAATCGCCGGGGATGATGATCGTATCGTTGGCGTTGAGCACGGGATTGGCGGCGGGGTCGCCGGTGTTCTGATATGCCTCCACATCGATCACCCGCACCATGTCCACAACCGAGCTGTCGACGGTGTTCTTGTCGTGCACCACCTTCACCTCGGACAGGTCCGCATGTTCGGCGGGGCCGCCCGCCAGCGAGATCACGTCCAGCAGCCGCGCCGAGATCGGTACGGAGTATTTCCCGGGGGCCCGAACGTGCCCCCAGATGTTGATGTCGATCAACAGAACGCCGTCACCGTACTGTTTCCTGTCACCGCGTGAGCTTCCGGACGTGCTGCCGCCGCTGGTCGAGGGGAGCGAACCAGGTTGCGCCGACAGGTTGGAAGTCAGAAGGAGGGCCAGGAGTGTCGCAAGCAGGAACGCGATGCCGCGAAGCGCACCGGCGCGCGATGAGCCGGCCGTGTCGGAGTGCATATGGCCTCGTGAGCTAATGGACAATTGCACGCACGGCTGCTCGCCGCGCATACGATCCGCAAATATGCGAGAACGCGGCGAGATATCCCCACAAAACGCAAACCCCGGACGAGCCGGGGTTCACGATCATGACGCTGTCGACCGCCGCCTACTTCCCGTGGCAGTGCTTGAACTTCTTGCCGCTGCCGCAGGGGCAGGGATCGTTGCGGCCGATCTTCGGTTCGTCGCGCACCACCGTCTTCGGCGCCTCCTCCGCAGCGGCAACGCCGTCGCCGCCGGCCACTCCGGCAGCCGCATCGGCAACCGCGGTCGCATCGCCGGCCAGGCCCATGCCCGCCGTGGTTGCATGCGTGAAGCGCAGGCGCCGCGTTGCCGAGGAGTTGGTACGCTCGCGCGGCAACTGCTGGGCACGCTGCCGGCCTTCGCCGCCGCCGTCCGGGCGCGCCTGCATCTCCGGGAAATACTTGAAGGCGAACGAGAGCACCTCGATGTCGATCTCCTTGATCATCCGCGTAAAGATCTCGAACGCCTCACGCTTGTACTCCACCAGCGGGTCGCGCTGCGCGTAGCTGCGCAGGTAGATTCCCTCCTTCAGGTCGTCCATGTCGCGGAGATGCTGGCGCCAGCGTTCGTCGATCACGTGCAGCACGGCGAAGCGCTCCAGGTTCGCCATGAAGTCGCTTCCGAACTGCTCCTCCTTCCGCGTATAGAAATCCTTCGCGGCCTCGATGATGCGCTCCTTCAGGCCCTCCGGGCCGAGTTCCTTCGCGCGGTTTTCGTCGACGACCACCTCGATGAGCAGTTTGGTGCGCACCTCGTTCTGCAGCAGCAGCAGGTTGTCCGGCACGTACGCGTTCACCAGATCGCCGACGAAGGCGTCCAGATGATCCATCACGTCGCTCTTCAGCCGCTCGCCGTGCAGCGCGTGCCGGCGGCGATCGTAGATCACCTCGCGCTGCTGGTTCATCACGTTGTCGTACTCGAGCAGGCGCTTGCGGATGGCGAAGTTGTTCTCCTCCACCTTCTTCTGCGCGCGCTCGACCGACTTGTTGAGCATCGGATGCTCCAACACTTCATCGGCCGCGCCCAGCTTCTCCATCCAGCCGGTGATGCGCTCACCGCCGAACAGACGCATCAGATCGTCCTCCAGCGAGATGAAGAACTGCGACGAACCGGGGTCCCCCTGGCGGCCGGCACGGCCGCGCAACTGGCGATCGATGCGTCGCGCCTCGTGGCGCTCGGTGCCGAGGATGTGCAGACCGCCGATGTCCTTCACGCCCGGTCCCAGCTTGATGTCGGTACCGCGGCCAGCCATGTTCGTGGCGATCGTCACCGCCCCCTTGTGTCCGGCGGCCGCCACGATCTCCGCCTCGCGCGCATGCTGTTTCGCGTTCAGCACCGAGTGCGGGATCTTCGCCCGCTGCAACATGCGGCTGATCGTCTCGGAGACTTCCACGTTCGTGGTACCCACCAGCACCGGGCGCCCCAGCGTGCGCATCTTCTCGATCTCCTGCACCACCGCGTTGAACTTCGCGCGCTTGGTGCGGTAGATCAGATCGTTCTGGTCGTCGCGAACAACCGGGCGGTTCGTCGGGATCACCACCACGTCCAGCTTGTAAATCTCGTTGAACTCCCCTTCCTCCGTCTCGGCCGTGCCGGTCATGCCGGCAAGCTTCTTGTAGAGTCGGAAATAGTTCTGGATCGTGACCGTCGCGAGCGTCTGCGTGTCCTCCTGCACCGTCACGTTCTCCTTCGCCTCGATCGCCTGATGCAGCCCCTCGCTGTAACGGCGCCCTTCGAGGATGCGGCCGGTGAAGGTGTCGACGATCTTGATCTTCCCCTGATCCACCACGTACTCCACGTCCTTCTCATAGAGCGAGTAGGCGCGCAGCAACTGCTGCACCGTGTGGATACGGTCCGAGCGCTCGGCGAACTGCAGCATCACCGCATCGCGCAGCCGGGTCTTCTCCTCCGGGGAGATATCCTGCCCCTCGATCGCGCTCAGCTCGCTCGGCAGATCGGGGATCAGGAACACATCCGGATCCTCCCCGGCGGCGGCGATCGTGGCGCGCCCCTTGTCCGTCAGGTCGATCGAGTGATTCTTCTCGTCGATGGCGTAGTACAGCTCCTGATCGATCTCCTGCATCCGCGCACCCTTGTCGCGCAGATACTCCAGTTCCGTCTCCTGCAGCAGCTTCTTGTTGTTGTGATCCTGCAGGATCTTCGCAAGGCGGTTGCTCTTCGGAACGCTCCGGTGCACGCGCAGCAGGTTCACGCCGGCCTGGTGCCGATCGGTCTTCGAGCCCGAGGCGATCAGCTTCTCCGCCTCGCCCAGCATCGCCGCGGCCTCGCGCGCCTGCAGCTGCACGATGCGGTCGACGCGCGGCTTCAGCAT
>CAZJYH010000350.1:0-5539 GCA_964549365.1 uncultured Alphaproteobacteria bacterium | reverse complement strand
CAGATCGCGTGCCAGCAGCGTGTACAGTTGCGCGGCGATCGTGAAATATCCCTCCGCCGTGTAGTGGCATCCGTCGTGACCGGGGGCGCCGGTGGGGGCGTAGGCGGTGATGCGCGGCAGCGAGTCCGGAAGCGTGCGCAGCAGCTCGCGGAGCTGCGGGTGCGTCGGTGCGTCCCCCGCGCAGCCCGGCCGGATCTGCACCACGTAAAATCGCTCCACGTTCGGATAGTCCTCACGCCATGCGTCGTACAACCGTTTGAAGTTCGCGTAGTAATTCGTGATGCCGTTCGATTCGCCCTGATACCAGAAGAGCGCGCGCGCCGACCCGGCAAGGCCGGCGTGGCCGATCCGATATCGGCCGCGTCCGTAAATCGTGGTCAGGTCCGAGGGGTTCGCGTCGTTGCGAAGATTCAGTTCGATGCTCGATCCGCTCACACCGGCCGTTATCACGCACGTCGGCATGCCGCGCCGTTCGAGCAGCAACTGCTGGATGCGAAGCCCCCACACGCCCACGTGCCGTCGCCCCTGGAACCCTCCGTTGTTCGCGGAGGAGAGCCCCCAGATCGTGTCCGACGGCTCGTAGCGCCCATACCCGCTGTTGACGCCGAACGTGCGGCAGAACTCGTTCGTGTAGGTCACCAGCCCGTTGCCGGGTGTGGAGTTCGACTGCCCCATCACCAGCAGCACATCGCCGCAGACGATGCTGTCGCGTGCGCCGATGAGCGAATCCCGACCGTCGCGCACGAGATAGACACGCAGGCCGAACTCGACCGGACGCGCGTAGATGCGCGGCTCCAGTTGGAAGTACGCGGTGTCGGTTTCGTAGGAAAGCCCCTGCGCCACCGATCGCCAGTAGCCGCCGTCGCGGTAGATGTCGGCGCGCACCGAATCGAACCCCGGCGCGGTGACAGCTCCGGCAACCGGCACCGATGCGGAGTCGTCGGCGCCGCGCGCGTAGAACTGGAGCGGCGCCGGGAATCGCGTGAACGAGAACCGACGCCGCGCGGTTCGCAGCGTGATGCCGTACTTGGCGGCAAGGTAGGTCTCCGTCGCCGTTCGTTCCTGATCGGTGAGCGCACGGTCGTAGACGATCGCCTCGGCCACATCGCCGTTCAGCTCGTAGCCGCCGGCAAACGCTCCCACGTAGAGTGTGCTGTCCGTGTTCGGTGTCGATGTATATCCGGCGGCGTCGAAGACCCCATCCACAAAAATCCGTCCATGCAGGTCGGCCTGGTTGAAGGTGGCGCTCAGCAATGTGGGGGCGCTGCCGGAGGCGGAATACGCGGTGGCGAACGTGCCGGCATGAAACATCATCACGTAGGTTCCGCCACCGTAGAAGAGCGCATGGCCGAAGCTGCCGGAGAGCAGATTGTTCACCGCGCCGAAATTGTTGATGCGCGCCACGATGATCTTCGTGTAGTCCTTCGCCGAGGGGAATACGTCGGCGCAGCGCAGCAACTGCCCGCCGCCGCCGAAGCGCACGCAGGGCTTGCCGTTGAAGGCGGTCGGCACGAAGCTCGGGCGTTGCGCGGCGGCCACCGGCAGCGCGTCGTTGCCGTGACCGCTCATGTCGCGCCATCGCGTTACCGTGTCGCCGCTGCGCACCACACCGGAATCGGCGCGCAGCCAGACGAGCGGTGTCGGTGGAAGTTGTGCCGTGGAGTGGGTTCCGATCAGAGCGAGGAGGCCGGCAATCAGAAGAAGTGTGCGCATGCTGTTGGTCCGAATGAATCGTCCGGGGCGAGATCGTGCTTCAAGTATACGGGAACACCGCGCATCACCGCTCGTGCCGTGCATCCTCATGCCGGCGCGTTCGGAGACCGATGCTTCCGAGCATTATGCTTCCGAGCATTATGCTTCGGTAGGGGCGATCACGCGGACGTCGAGGCGTTGCGCTCCTCTTCGCCGAGCATCGCGAGCAATTGCCGGCGTACCTCGTTCTGGACGGCGCCCTCCTCCGCACGCCCTGCGTTCGGATTGCCGGGGATCGGGTTGCCGATCGTGATCTCCACATTCCCCGACCGCACCCGGCTGTCGTGTCGCGAAAGCAGCCGATACGTGCCGTCGATCGCAACGGGGACCATCGGCACGCCGCTCTTCGTTGCCAGCATGAACCCGCCGCGCTTGAACGCGCCGAGCCTGCCGTCGTGGGTGCGCGTCCCTTCCGGGAAGATCACCACCGACGCCCCCTCGCCGATCTGCCGCGCGGCCCGTTCGATGCTCGCCATCGCATTGCGTGCGTCCGCGCGATCGATCAGGATGTACGGCCCCAGCGCCAGCGTCCAGCCGAAGAACGGGATACGGGTCAGCTCGCGCTTGAAGATGAATCGGAGATCATCGGGGATGGTGGCGCCGAGCGCGATGATGTCCAGATAGCTCGCGTGGTTGGCCAGGTACACGTATGCCGTGTTGGGCGCCAGACGCTCGGCCCCCTTCAACGTTGCGCGTATGCCGAACAGCCGGAGCAGCGCGCGCGACCACTGGCGCATCAGCGTGTGGTACAGGCCGCCGCTCCGATCGAACAGCGACGTCACGATCGACACCACCGAATAAAAGAGCGTGACGACGATCACGGCGGGGAGCACAATGTAGAAGCGCATCTGTTTCGGAGCCATGAATGGAAGAAGATCGCTCAGCGGCGTCGGCGAACGCCCGCATCACCACCGCGGCGAGATCCGATCGAGTGCAGCGCCGACGAGAACTCGTCGAGTCGCTCGGCCAGCATCTCCTCGCGCAATGCATCGAGCCGTTCCTCGATCATCGCCGCGATCCGAGCGGTGAGGGCCCGAGGGTCAGCCACATCGTCGGCGTCGAGAAGAGCGGGCGGGCCGATGTCGATGCATGCGATGGGAAGCTCGTCGCGCCCCACATCGTACCGGAACGCGACGGGGGCGATCGCGCAGCGCCGCAGCATGCGCGCAAGGTGTGCGGTCCCCACTTCGCAGACGATCGGCCGCGCATCGTTCGGAACGATGCGGCCCTGCGGAAATATCCAGAGCACCCGCCGGGTGTCGCGGAGCAGTTCGTCGGCGTATCGCAGCGTCCGCATTGCCGATCGCGCGTCGGCGCGGTTCACCGAGAAGACGCCGACGCGGCGAAAGAAACGAAAACGCGCGAGCTGTTCCTGGTCCATGAGCGCGTACGCATCGTGCCGCATCCGGCGGCAGGAGATGATCACCGGAAATACCGCATCCCACCAGGCACTGTGATTTGCCACGACGAGCAGCGGCCGATCAGCCGTGCCGCCCGAACTCCATGCGTCGAGATGCTCGATGCCCCGCATCAGCACGCGCGCGAAACGCCGGCGCGCGCGGCGTTCGAAGTAGCGTCCCCAAAGGGCGCGGTGCATGCCTGTCGGGCGGGGAGTTATCACGTCGATTGAACGAAGGTCAGGGACGAACATGGGAACATGCCTCGGCGGCCGCTCCTCGGCGGTGACGCGTCGGCGGTCGCCGCTTGGCACGAAGGTAGCAAACCATCGGGCATCGGCCCGACCGGGGAGGTGACGAATTGAGACGGCGCCGGTACCGGCGGCCATGATTATCTTTCCACCCATGAAGCAGATCGGCGTCATTTTGCACAATCTCGGCGGGCCGACCTCGCTCGACGCGATTCGTCCCTTCCTTACGAACCTCTTCCTCGATCCCGAGATCATCAAAATTCCGCTTCCCGGCCCTCTCGGGCGCCTGTTCCCGCGCCGGCTGTTCGCCGAGTTCGTCGCACGCCGGCGTACGCCGAAGGTGCGGCCGAACTACGAGGCGATCGGCGGAAAGTCGCCGTTGCTGGAACGCTCGGAGGAGCAGGCGCGCGCGCTGCAGGCGGAGTTGAACCGCCGCTTCGACGGCGCCGCGCAGTTCCACGTGCGTCTCGGCATGCGCTACTGGCATCCCTTCACGGTGGAGGCCGCGCAGGAGTTCAGGGAGAAGGGGATCGATCGTCTCTTCCTGCTCCCGCTCTATCCGCAGTACTCCCGCACAACCTCCGGCTCCAGCTTCAAGGAGTGGCGCGATCTGAACCGCGATCGCTTCGAGCGCTGGTTCCGCGTCAAGTCCGTCCGCGATTACCACGTGCATCCCCGATACATTCAGGCCATCAACGACCGCATCGATGCCACGCTGGCCGAGCGATTCGGGGCCGACGAGGCGCGCGACGTCTTCTTCCTCTTCTCGGCGCACGGCACGCCGGTGTCGGAGGTGGAGGCGGGCGATCCATACTCGCTGCAGATACAGGCCACCGTGCGCGCGGTGATGGAGGCGCGCGGGAACGACCATCGGCATATGCTCTCGTATCAAAGCCGCGTCGGTCCGGTCAAGTGGCTGCAGCCGTACACGCAGGATGCGCTGGCGAAGCTGGGCGCCGACGGTGTGCGCAGCCTTCTGGTGATTCCGATCGCGTTCGTGACCGATCACATCGAGACGCTGCACGAGCTGAACATCGAACTGCGCGAGGTGGCCGAGCGGGCGGGAATTCACAAGTACGAGGTGATGCTGGCGCTGAACGACAGCCCGATCTTCATCGCGGCGCTCGCCGATCTGGTGGAACATCGATATGGCACGGCGCTGCGCGGCGCCGCCGGCACAGCGAACGAGGCATCGCATGCATAGGCACGACGTGATCATCATCGGCGGCGGCATTTCCGGGAGTGCGGCGCTGCACTGGCTCGCCCGCGGCGGCGCCGACGTGTTGTTGATCGAGGAGCGCCCGGGGCTCGGGGGCGTTATCGCCTCGCGACGCAACGCGCACGGTGCGCTCTGCGAGAGCGGGCCGAACAGCATGCAGGCGGGTGCCGAGGCGCTGCGCGACATCATCGTGGATCTCGGCATCGAGCGTCGTGTGGTGTATCCCTCCGAGGCCGCCGCCAACCGATACATCATGCGCGACGGCCAGTTGGTGGCTGTTCCCACCGGGCCGAAGTCCTTCCTGCGGAGCAACCTGTTCAGCGCGGCGGCGAAGCGCAGAGTTCTGCGCGAACGGTTCGTGCGTCCCGCGCCGGCCGAGCTGGAGGAGAGCGTTGCGCAATTCGTGAAGCGACGGCTGGGAGTCGAGGTTCTGGAATACGCGGTCGATCCGTTCATCGCCGGCATCTACGCAGGGCGTCCGGAGCAGCTTTCGCTGCGCTATTGCTTCCCGAAACTCCATGAGCTTGAGCAGACCTACGGGAGCCTGATCCGCGGCGCGATGAAGACGGGGCGCCGTCGACGCAAGGAGGCGAAGCGTGCCGCCGCCGAGCGCAGGCGCGCAGTGGGCGCCGACACAGCGGGCGCCGATACGGCAGGTGCCGACGCAGCGGGTGCCGACACGGCGGGCGTCGGCGCCGACGGCGTAACGCCCGGTCTTCTCCGCACCGGCCTGATCTCCTTCGATGAAGGGATGGCCGTGTTGCCCCGCACCATCCAGCAGACCTGGAGCGATCACCTGCGGCTCGGCTGCACGGTGGAATCGATCGAGCGCGTCGGCGACCGATGGCGCGTTCATGCCGGCGGCCGCACGGCCGAGGCGGAACATCTGGTGATAGCGGCCGAGGCCTATACCGCCGCGC
>CAZJYH010000349.1:3192-5541 GCA_964549365.1 uncultured Alphaproteobacteria bacterium | reverse complement strand
TCGATCATGACGACGCCAACCTGACGACGACGATGCGCGCGAAGGTGGACGACAGCCGCCATACGGCGAACCGGCAAGATCCCGCGCACCCGTGGATGGGGCTCGTGCGCCGCTCGACGGCCACGTACACGCACGGCGCGGACGGGCGATTGCTGGCGACCGACGCGGCAATCATCGAGGACAACGGCCCGGCCCGCACGGATCACGCGTCGGCCGTCTACAACGGGCTTGGCCGCGCGGTGACAGGGATCGACGTCGAGGGGGACACCGTGCGCACGACCTACGACGCGTTGGGCCGTGTTGTTGAGACGACGAACGCGGATGGCTCGAAGGTCCGTGTCAGCTACCGCACCGCTCCTCCCGATAGCTTCGGGATCAGCGGCCAGGATTTCTACGGCTTCTGCGCGGCGACCGTGACGACGGATGAGGACGGCGTGAAGCATGCGACGTACGCCGATGCCCTCGGACGCGTGCGGCGTGAGGTTGCCGACTCCGCCGGGCTGCGCCTGACGACACGCTACGAGTACGACGCGGCCGGACGCCTGGCGCTCGTCATCAACCCGAAGGGAGACACGACGGCGTACCAGTACGACGCGTTCGGCCGCGTGCTGTACAAGAGCCAGCCGGACCTCGGCACGATCTCCTACGCCTATGACAAGCTCGGCAACGTGCGCTTCTCGCAGACCGAGGAGCAATCCGTCAAGGGACGCCTGACATTCAACCAGTACGACGACCTGAACCGCGTGACGCTGGTCGGCGAGGCGATCCTGCACGCGCAGGACGGACGCCCGCTCTATGAGAACGACGGCTACGAGGGTGTCGGCGGCTGGCTGTGGGGCCGCATCAACAACGACACGACAGGAGGGCTTGCGCGCGCGGAGAAGCGTTTCCCGGGCCGCGCGCTGCAATCGATCGGTCCACGCCTGACCGACATCGTGAATCCGAACATCCTCAACACCGGCGCGATCGTGCCGCCATACCTGACGGCGAACCCGACGATCTGGGCCACGCCGCTCCGGCCCGTGCCGTCCGTCTGGAGCACGACGGCGGCGGCGATTACGACGTGTCCGCTTCCGCAGGACACCGGCAACGGCGAGACGGCCGCGCCCACGGGGCCGTACCTGATGCACCCGGCGTCCTATTGGGTCGCACCCAACACGCCATCGGCGACACTGACGGACTTCGAGGACGCGGCCCTGTATACGCATTTCCCCCGCATCGCGATCAGCTACGACACGATCCCGCAAGCGTTCGGTTCGATCTGGGGGGCCTTCCCGTCGTTCGCGCAATGGAGCGCGCTCACACCGCGCGGACACCTGCGCAACCAGAAGGGGCACGAGGCGGCGGTGGCGTGGCGTGAGCACGGCGGCGAGCCGTATCACTACGCCGTGATGAGTTACGACGAACGCGGACGCGTCGAGGCGCTGGTGCGCTACACCGAGAACCTCGGGTTCGATGCCGTCTGCTACGCGTATAACAGCGCGAACCAGGTGGTGAGCGTTCGCACGCTGGACTACAAGCATCAGCACCAATCGTGGTACGGGTACGACGCGCAGGGGCGTGTGGACTCCGTCTGGACGAAGCTCGCAGGCGGCGGCAGCCAGGGACTCGTCAACAGCAACAACCCGGCCCTGACGTGGACCTACAAGGCCCCGCTGGCACGGCCCGACGTTGCCGATATCGTGTATCGCTACACGAAGACCGGCAATGTTGACTCGATGCTCTATCCCCCGGCGAACGTGCTGGTGGACTTCGCGTACAACCACCGGAAGTGGATCGACAGCCTTGTTGCCACGCAAGGGGGCGCACCACTCTTCAAGGAAGCACTGACCTACGCGCCGAGCGGCCAGATCCTGACGCAACGCTCCCAGCACGGCGCTGCGCCCTCGGTCACCGAGACCTATGGCTACGATGGAACGCAACGCCTGACCACCTACGCGCGGCCCGGCAGCGGCAGTACCGCCTACGGCTACGACGCCGTCGGCAATCGCACCTCGCTCGTGTGGACGCAGCCGGGCGGCCTGTTGCCGACGATGAGCACGAGCTACCTGCACGGCGGCGCGGCGGGCGGCAGCAACAGACTGGCGAGCACGCTCGTGCAGGACAGCACCGGCACCATCCTGACATCCGGCGCGTTCACCTGGGCCTATGACGCCAACGGCGCAACCGTGCGGCGCGCAGGCAGCGGCGCGGACGTTCAGGAATACGCCTACAGCTACCGCAATCTGATGCGGCGCGCGGGCGTCGGCACCGGGGGCGGCGGGCTCGCAAAGGAATTGCGATATCGCTACTCGGCATCCGGCGAGCGGGAACAGACGCGTGTCTACTACCTGCCGGCCGAGCCGGCGC
>CAZJYH010000349.1:0-3182 GCA_964549365.1 uncultured Alphaproteobacteria bacterium | reverse complement strand
CTGCCGGTCCCCGACAGCGTACAGCATTACGCGTGGACCTATTATCTTCTTGGCGGCGGGAAGGAACAGCTTGCCGTGTATCACGGCCAACAGACGAGCGACAGCACGTTCTGTGGTGGGAAGGGCCGACGCGCCTACATGTACCCAACGGAGTACATCACCAACGGCGTAGGCTGGAACGGCGTGCCGGAGCAGATCACGCAGGTGATTACCAAGCCGAGCGGCGTGAAGGAATACCAGGTCAGCGACCACCTGGCATCGCTCCGCGTGGCGATCGAGGGCGGCACAGCGCGGCACATCGACTACGACCCGTGGGGGACGCCGTTGAGCGCGGTGGCAGGCGAACGGCAGACGTTCAACTGTCAGGAGCAGGATCGCGACACGCGCCTCTTCGACCTGTCGGATCGGAAGCTCGATCCGGCCATCGGCGGGTTCCCGTCGCCGGATCGGTTGTGGGAGAAGTTCCGGAGCACGAGCCCGTACGCCTACTGCGCGAACAACCCGCTCAGGTTGACCGATCCGAGCGGAATGCAGACGGAGGACAATTGGCCCGGACGCGGCGAAGGTGGCGGCGGAGATTTCATTACGCCGATCATTGCCGGCATTCGGAGTCTGTTCACCCGTGCGGCAGTTGCTGAAGCTGGGGCCGGCGTGCTCGCATCTGACCCGACGATCCGTCAACGCGCGGTTGAGTTTCTGCGAACGCTGGCGCCGCGCGTCATCGAATTGGGATCCAAACTCAATTTCCTGTTCGGGCAAGCAACGGGAAATCCTCACAACATAGCGCGGTCACAAGCAATGCTGCGCCAAATGCAAAGCATTGGTTTGTTCGACAGCCCGACAACCCGGGATTACGTAGCGTTGCAGTTTCAACGCGCATTTCAGAATCCCGGCATAGTGCAGGAAAATGGGCGAGTCGTGAGGGATTTTATTCTTTCAGGACCGAACGGGTGTCTCAAAGTGCAGAGCATTTGGGAGGGAGTCAAGCTGATTACATTCATGCCTATAGGAGGCCGATAGTGATGCCGTCAATTAAAACGTCGCTCCATGGTTCGTTGTCCGAGCTTACAAACGAGTTGTCGAAATCTGGCATGCCATATATTCTGCTTGGCACCGGGATTGACTCGCCGCGCGAGTTCGTTAGTCTCGAAGCACTAGATGGCGACCGTCCTCGCGTAGGCATCGGCATTCTTTCTCTTGGCATCGGCATCAAGCCGGGCTGGCGGCTTCATGATGAGATCCTGATTGTTGGCTTCAACGTCAATGTCGTGGCGATTGACTTGAAATCTACGCGAGTCGTTCGCGAAACAGACCTGCTAACATTATTCTGGGAATTCATCTCCTTCGATGGCAGTGATTTGCTATACGCTGTATGCGAATCTGGGATTGTGGCAATCACTCGCGAAGCGGACGTAGTCTGGCGGGTGGACATCGATCGAATTGTGGATTACCAACAAATCGATCACTGGATCGATGTCCAACTTGCGGATGATCCACCGGTGCGTATTAATTTGCTCACGGGCAAAATCACCCACGATCATCGTCAACCAGGTTCGTGAGCCATAACGGCAGATTCAATCGCCAACTATGCGTGTCCGATGGGGAAGTGTTGATACCGATGTTTGCCTCCCGCCGCAGGGACGGCATGCAGAACATGGAGCGTCTGACAGGCGAAGACTATCAGGAAGTGGTTGCCAGAGGGCAGGCGATGCTTGATGCGACGTCCGGAGACCTGGAGGGCGCCGTGCTTCTCTATGACGGCTTCATCACATTGGCGGAGGGGAGGCTCGACGCGTTGTTGCTTGATGCGCGGATGTACGGTGAATCTCTCGCCGAATCCAAGATGGCGATCCCGTACCGGCCCGCCGAAAGCCCTGAAGGGCTTGCCGTGCATCGGCCGAAGGTTCTTGCCGCCGACGTTTCCGGAGCGGCGGCAGCGGCGTTGATCGAAGCGTTCTTCCGGGGCGTCGGCCGCCACCGGCAGGGAGCCGCCATATGGGACGAGCACTTCGACGAAAGCCGTTGAAGCATGCCGCACGCATCTCGAGCGCCTATGCGAACGGACGATCGATCGCTGTGGATACGGGCTTTCTTCAAATGAGAGGCCACGACCTCGAAACGAAGTTGAAGGCCCGGTTCGCAGGCCTTGGGAGATACAGGAAGGAGATCGAGCTCAAAATGGCCGTGCTGAACAACGTCCTGGACGACCTCCCCGGTCTTGTTCCGGCGGACATCCTCACGTTGCTGAAGGCGATCCAGATGGCAAGGACCGGCGAGTAGATGCATGTGGGGAGAAGTAATTGATCAAGTACACTCACAACTGGAGGTCACATGAAGCAGTACAATCTATTTCTGAGTCACAATGGCGCCGACAAGCCTTGGACCGAAAGACTCGCTACAGCAATAGAGGCGGACCGATCCGGACCGCTCTTAACCGTATTCTTCGATAAGTGGGATATCCCGCCCGGCGGGGACATTCCGCTTGAACTTGAGGAGGGAATTCAGGCCAGCCAATATGTTGGTCTTGTGCTCTCACCCGAGGCGCTTGCGTCAGATTGGGTGGCTCTCGAACGTTCAACGGCAATTTATCGAGACCCACGTGCGAGGTCAAAGCGCCTCATTCCCCTCTTGAGGCGTGATTGCACCGTGCCTGACATGCTCGCACGTCTCAGGCATATTGACTTCCGTAGAGAAAGTGAGTTCAATGCCGGGTTGCAGGAACTCATAGATCATCTGCGGGGGATCCCGAACAAGCGGGGCGGCACGGCGTCAGAAGACGACCTGCAATTCCGAGAAGATGCGACTCTTCTTGCGCAGCACTATAAGTTTTTTGACAGGCCTGCTTTTCAGGTATCGTGCATTTGGGAGCTCTTTATCTTCGAGTTGATGGGAGCCCTCGATGACACAGGGGCCGCGATCAATCCTGGCAGTTTGTATTCTCGATCCGGTCGATTGCTCTCAAGCTCTCCCAGTCACAAGGGCTATCGATTGCCTGAATTTAAGGCCGCGTTTGTGCAAATCTCAAAATTGCTCGGTCAACTCAAGCGGACTGTTGTGGATTTCGAGACCCAATTCCACATCTCCAACCCAAGCTACTCTCATCATGCGAATTTCTATGCAATGCTAATGTCAATGTCACATCATTCTGATCGGGCGGCGGTCCAACACCTTGTTGAGATCAT
>CAZJYH010000348.1:0-5557 GCA_964549365.1 uncultured Alphaproteobacteria bacterium | reverse complement strand
AGAAGCCCGCCGAAACTCGTCAGGGCTCGGGTAAGGGCTCGCCGGAGTTCTGGGTGGCGGTGGTGAAGCCGGGGCGTATCATTTTCGAGGTTGCCGGCGTTGCCACGCCGATCGCTCTCGAAGCGCTTCGCCTTGCCAGCCACAAGCTCCCGGTGAAGACGAAGATCATCACGCGCCCCGATTACGTGGGCGATGAAGTGGTCCGCTAGGCGATACCCGTTTCCAGAACACGAAGAATCAGTACCGAGCAAGATATCATGAATCCTACGAAACCCGCCGACCTGCGAGGCCTGAGCGATGGCGAGATCCTTGGACAGATCAAGGAGAGCGAGCGCTCGCTTGTCGATATGAACTTCAAGAACGCCGTCGGCCAGCTTGAGAACAAGGCCGCCATCAAGGTGATCCGTCGCGACATCGCGCGGCTGAAGACCATCCTGCGCGAGCGGGAGTTGGGGAAGTAATCTCGCGCCGCGGCATTGTGACCGGCATGGGCATCCAGAAACGTATTTGACTCTCAGATAGACGCTATGCAGGAAGAGAACAATCAGATGGAGAACGCGGTGGTGAACGATCCGCTGAACCTGATGCAGGATCCCACCCCGGCGGTTGCCGAGGCGTCGGCCGCCCCGGCTCAGGGACATCGCAAGATTCGCGTGGGCCTCGTGGTCTCCAACAAGATGAACAAGAGCATCGTGGTTGCCGTGGTGCGCCGCGTTCGTCATCCGCTGTACAAGAAGTACTTCAACAAGACGCGGAAGTACATGGCGCATGACGAGACGAACGACTGCAAGGTTGGGGACACCGTCCGCATCGTCGAGACGCGCCCTCTCTCCAGCCGCAAGCGTTGGCGCCTGGACGCCGTCGTCGAGCGCGCCAAGTAATATCCGGGTCGTGCCTCGGTGTGCACGGTGGGGTGATCGATTCCCACACCGCGCGATGAGTCGCGCCCCGATGTGGGGTGGCTCCGCTTGTCGAGACAGAGAGTCCGTATTCACGCAAAAGCTGATCCCCCTGGTTCCGGTGACTGTGCAAGGGGGCCTGAACTAGAGGAGAGATAAATCATGATCCAGGAAGAAACAAATCTCGTAGTGGCCGACAACTCCGGTGCGCGCAAGGTTCGCTGCATCAGAGTGCTCGGCGGGCACGATCGCCGCTACGCCGGCATCGGCGATGTGATCGTCGTATCGGTCAAGAGCGCGCTTCCCGGCGGCAACATCAAGAAGGGCGACATCTCCAAGGCGGTGATCGTTCGTACCAGAAAGGAGACACGGCGCCGCGACGGCAGCTATATCCGCTTCGACGAGAACGCGGCGGTGCTGCTGAACAATCAGGGTGAGCCTCGCGGCACCCGCATCTTCGGCCCCGTGGCGCGCGAACTGCGCGACCGGAACTACATGAAGATCGTCTCGCTTGCACCGGAAGTGCTTTAGAAAACGGCAACCGTATATCATACCTGCGATATGAACCAAGCTGAACATACAAAGGCCGCCAAGCTCCCGCGGATCAAGAAGGGAGACGAGGTGGAGGTGATCACCGGCAACAGCAAGGGGAGAACCGGGCGCGTGCTCGCGGTGTACCCGAAGAAGAATCGTGTGCTTGTTGAGGGTGTGAACGTTGGATTCCGGCACTACAAGCGCGGGGCCAGTGCTCAATTGGAGCAGGGCGGCATTCACCAGAAGGAGATGCCGATCCACATGTCGAACGTGATGTTGCTCGATCCGAAGAGCGGCAAGGGAACGCGTGTGGGCATCCAGGTGACGACGACGCCGGACGGGAAGGCCAAGCGCGTTCGCTACGCGAAGGCCTCGGGTACGACATTCAAGGACTAACGCCGGTTAATTTCTGCTGAACTATGGCCAAGGATAAAAAGAATCAGGACGCACAGGGCGCGATCGAGACAACCGTGTCCGCGGTTGCACCGCGCATGATTGCCAAGTATCGCGAGCAGGTGGTGCCGAACCTGATGAAGCGTTTCGGTTACAGCAACGTGATGCAGGCCCCGCGTCTGTTGAAGATCTCGCTGAACCGCGGCGTTGGCGATGCGGTGGGCGATCAGAAGCTGCTCAACAACGCGATCGACGAGTTGCAGCTCATTACCGGCCAGAAGGCGCTGGTAACCAAGGCGAAGAAGGCGATCTCGAACTTCAAGCTGCGCGAGGGGATGCCCATCGGCGCGAAGGTGACGCTGCGCGGCGCCAAGATGTACGAGTTCCTTGACCGCTTCATCTCCGTTGCGGTGCCGCGTATCCGCGACTTCCGTGGGCTGCCGGACAAGTCCTTCGACGGACACGGCAACTACACGCTGGGCGTCAAGGAGCAGATCATCTTTCCGGAGATCGACGTCGACAAGGTGGGGCGCATCGACGGTATCGACATCACGATCGTCACGTCGGCGACGACCGACGAAGAAGCCTACGCTCTGTTGAAGGAGTTGGGCATGCCGTTCCGCAAGCGCGAGACCGCCGAGGCCTGAGACGTCCCGCTTCCGCCGGGGCACCGCTCGGGCGGGCGATGAAAGTAGTTACCGAGGAAACCGATTCATATAGGCTGATCCTTACCTATGGCAAGAAAGAGTTTGATCGCACGGGACGCAAAGCGCCTGCAGTTGGTGGAGAAGTATGCCGAGCTGCGTGCCCGTTACAAGGCCGAGGGGAACTCGGAGGCGCTGCAGAAGCTGCCCCGCAACAGCTCCCCGGTGCGGCTGCGGAATCGCTGCTCGATGACGGGCCGCCCGCGCGGGTACTATCGCAAGTTCGGCCTGTGCCGCAACATGTTCCGTTTGATGGCGCTTGAAGGAAAGATCCCGGGCATTCGCAAGGCGAGCTGGTAAGACGACCATCTCTCTCTCTCGACAGTGATCCCAAAACGACTAGCAGACTAGAGAACAATGACCGATCCGATAGCAGACTTCCTGACTCGCATCCGCAACGCCGCTAACGCCCGTCACAAGGTGGTCGACGTTCCGGCATCGAGGTTGAAAGAGCGTCTTGCGGCGATCCTGAAGGACCAGGGCTTCATCTCCGATTTCCAGAAGGTTGAAGAGGGGCCGCAGGGGACGATCCGGGTTGCGCTCCGTTACGTCAACGGTTTTCCGTCGATGCTCGGGCTCCAGCGCGTCAGCCGCCCGTGGTTGCGCCGCTACGCAGGCGCCGGTGAACTGCCGCGCGTCTAGAACGGGCTCGGTATCGCGATCATCAGTACCTCGCAGGGGCTGATGACCGACAAGGAGGCGCGCACCCGGAATATCGGGGGCGAAGTCCTCTGCTATGTCTGGTAGTCGATCTCGTACATGAGCTTCCAACAGATTTAGACAAGGGAATAGACGTGTCACGTATTGGTAAGAAGCCGATCGCTGTGCCGAACGGCGTAACAATCAAGAAGGACGGGAACGTCATCACGGTGAAGGGCCCGAAGGGCGAGCTTCAGACCGCGGTGAGCGATCTGGTTGAGGTGACGATCAACAGTGCCGAGGTTGTTGTTACCCGTCCGAACGACCAGGCCCCGCAACGCTCGGCCCACGGGCTGACGCGCACCCTCATCGGCAACATGGTGCAGGGCGTCACCGACGGCTTCTCGAAGAAGCTCGACATCGTCGGCGTCGGCTATCGTGCTGAAATGCGCGGCCCGGTGCTGCAGTTGAACCTGGGCTATTCCCATCCAATCATGTTCTTCCCGCCGTCGGCCGTGCAGTTGGCCGTCCCGACCCCGAACAGCGTGGTCGTCACGGGAATCGACAAGCAGCTGGTGGGGCAGATTGCCGCCAAGATCCGCTCGTTCCGTCCGCCCGAGCCGTACAAGGGGAAGGGTGTGAAATACGAGAACGAGCAGATTCGTCGCAAGGCAGGCAAGTCCGCCGGCAAGTAATCGCGTCGGCGAGCGGACCATCCTGCCGGGCCTCGGGCCGGTACGGAGTTTCGTACGGATGTTGATCAATCAGTGAACCGGTTTTCATAGAGCGTAGACATGAGCGCACAAGGTAAAGTCCAGCGTCGCACGCGGCGCAAGTTCCACATCCGCAAGAAGGTGACCGGCACTCCGGAGCGCCCGCGGCTTACGGTGTTCCGTAGCCTGAAGCATATCTATGTTCAGGCCGTGGACGATATCAGCGGTCGCACGCTGGCTCAGGCGTCGTCGCTGAACGACGACATGGTAAAGGGGCTGATCGGTGAAGGGGGAGGCAAGCTCGGCCTCAGCACCGCGGTCGGGAAGGCGATCGCCGCCCGTCTGCAGGAGAAGAGCATCGCCAGCGTCGTCTTCGACCGCAACGGTTATCTCTACCACGGCCGCGTCAAGGCGGTGGCCGACGGTGCGCGCGAGGGCGGGCTTCAGGTCTGATCGCGCCTCTACGCGCCGCCGACGACGGCAGCGCGGGGATACCGAAACAATCAGCTCATTCTCGTATCTTTGCGCTTCGCTCTTTTCGGGAGCAAGAAGGTATTCACAGCAAACTCTAGCAGGCAGTGGCAAAAGCAAAAGCGTCTGATCTGGAACTGAAGGACAAGGTGGTGAACATCGCCCGTACCGCCAAGGTGGTAAAGGGTGGTCGCCGCTTCGGTTTCAGCGCCATCGTGGTCGTCGGCGACGGCAACGGTCATGTAGGGATTGGCCTCGGCAAGGCCAATGAAGTTTCGAGCGCCGTGACGAAGGCGACCGATGCCGCCAAGAAGAGCGTGGTGAAGATTCAGCTGAGGGGCCACACGATCCCGCACGAGGCGTACGGAAAGTACGGCGCGGGAAAGATCCTCATGAAGCCCGCGACGCCCGGCACGGGCGTGATCGCCGGCGGCGCCGCGCGTGCGGTGCTCGAGGCGGTGGGCGTGCAGGACATTCTCACCAAGAGCCAGGGATCATCCAACCCGCACAACGCGGTAAAGGCGACGATGGAGGCGCTGCTCAGCCTTGAGGATGCTGCCGCGGTTGCATCGCGTCGTGGAATCTCAGTCACCAAGGTTTTGAAAGGATAAGCCGGATGGCACAGTTGAAAGTAACCCAGATTCGCAGCATCATCGATCGGCCTGAGAAGCAGAAGCGCACGATCGCGGCGCTCGGCCTCGGCAAGCCGCACTCTTCGCGTGTCCACAACGACACGCCCGCGGTTCGCGGCATGCTTCGTATCGTGATGCCCCACCTGGTGAAGGTGGAGGAAGTCTAAGGCAGCCGCGCTGCACGCTAACTGACACCGAGAATATCGATCGAGAGAGAATAGAACATGTCGAATCACTTAGGATTGCTTCGTTCGCCGAAAGGGGCTACCAAGGCGAAGCGCCGCATCGGACGCGGCCAGGGCTCGGGACGCGGTGGTACCTCCACGCGCGGCCACAAGGGCCATCGTGCCCGATCGGGCTTCGGTCAGATCCCGAACTTCGAGGGCGGCCAGATGGCGTTCATCCGCCGCGTGCCGAAGTTCGGCTTCACCAGCCCGTTCCGCGTTGAGTACCAGGTGGTGAACGTGGCGCGTCTCGAGGAGCTGGCCGCGGCCGGCCGACTCGCCGACGGCGTTGTGACGCCCGCCGCGCTGTTTGCCCTCGGTGTGATCTCCAAGCGCAATGAGCCGCTG
>CAZJYH010000347.1:0-5565 GCA_964549365.1 uncultured Alphaproteobacteria bacterium | reverse complement strand
GGTTGGCTCAGGTTGTCTGTTGATTGAAGAATTGCCGAAGGATCGCCCAGATGTCGGACGTGAGGGCAAGGCGCCAGACGGCGTGCTGCAGCGCGAGCGCGACCACGAGCACCAGCGCGAAGCGCGCCACCCAGCGGCGGAGCGGCGGCAACATGCGGCGCTCACCGGAGGCCATCGTGTACTCGTGCGCGCGCGGGAACATGGCCGGCGTTGTCGGCGCCAGCATCCGCGCCTCGCCGTGCACGTAGTTCGAGAGCCGCGTGCGATACGCTTCGAGAGCCCCCTCGGGATCGTTGCCGCGATACCGTCCCTCGAACCCGAGCGAGAGCGCGAGCAGGTAGATCTTCGCCAGCTCCAGGTTCATCCCCTCGCGCGTCGAGAGGAGCAGGCGGTCCACACGCTGAAAGAAGAGATCGCCGGCGATGCGCGTGCCGTAGAACCGCACCTCCACCAGATCGGTATCCCACACCTCCCTCCCGGCCCACGCCGAGTGCAGAAAGATCTCGTCGGCCAGCGCCGCCATCACGTACCGGGCATCGTCGTAGACGAGGATGTAGTCGCCGCCGACACGCGCGGCCGCCCGCTGTTGATGTTCCAGCAATGAGACGATCGCATCGCGCACCCCCGCGGCGCCCACATACGCGGAAGCGTTCGCCGCGCCGTTGCCTGAAACGTGGTCGCCGGGCTGCATGCCGTTCGGAGCGGCGCCGACGGGTGCGGCAGCGACGGGTGCGGCAGCGACGGGTGCGGCGGCGACGGGTGCGGCGGCGACGGGTGCGGCGGCGACGGGTGCGGCGGCGATCGTGGTATCTCCGATCCGCGCCCCCCCATCCGGCACTCCCCCGCCCGGCATCGCGTCGCCGGAAGGCGCATCGCCCCCCGCGACAGCGGCGGACGTGGTGCCGACCTGCACGATGCCGACCGCGCGCTTCAGTTCGATGACGCGCCGATAGAATTCCCGGAACTGTTGAACGACCTGCGAGTCGCCGCTTTCGATTGTGCTCATGATTTGGCTCCTACACGCTTCGCTTGTTGCGCATGAACAGCACGATCTCCTCCACGCTTGCGCTGCCGTCCTCCACGTTTGCGATCACCAGCTCCTGATCAGGCTGCACGAACTCGCGATCGGTATCGATCTCGAAGAGCATGAGCCCGCGCGATGCGATCGCCGGCTCCTCGCCGGCGTACGCCCGGCGCGTGGCCCCGAGGATTCGCCGCTCCCGCAGCGACGAGACCAGCGGCGCCGATCCGATCAGCGACGCGTCCATCCAGGCGGCGATGTCGCGCTGGTTGACGCGCGGCGCGCCGCGCACCCCCACCAGCAGCGGCGGCCCGGTCATCCACGCGGCCTCGATCCGCCGCGTGAAGAGATCGTTCCGCAGATTGAAGGTGATCGCGAGGAACTCCTCCCAGACGCCCTGCTCCACCGCGTCGAGGATGAAGTCGCGCAGCGGCATGAACGAGGGGCGGAGATCGTTGTGATCATACTTCGGCGGAACCGGCGGCACGCGCGTCTCGCCGAGCGGCGCCGCGTGCCCGGCCGCCAGGCAGAGCGCCAGATAGAGCCGGAACGGGTGCGCGGTGCCGGCGTTCAACAGCCCTTCGAGGTACGGAAGCGGCTCCACCATGCTCTGGATCTTCGACTGCTGCTCGGATACGTGCGCGGGCCCCATGTCGTAGCGGCGGGTGCGGATCTCCTCCGCCAGATGCATCGCCTTCTCGCGCAGCGTGCGCGCCACCTCGGTGCAGATCTCCCCGAGCGGAGACTCGGCGGTCACGTGCAGCACCGGCGGGATGTAGTCGGTCAACGCGTGCAGGCCGTTCTTCAGACCGATGCGGGCGATCGGCATCGAGACGTAGCGCGAAGGGGGCGCATCCCCCACGAGCAGCGTCAGTCTGGGACGCAGCACCGGCAGCCGCACCCCCTCCTCGCCGGTATTCTCGTCGGGGATCGGCTCGCTCTCCAGCGAATCGAACCGCGCCATGTCGCCGCCGGCGCCCGCCGCGGCCGAACGCGACGCGATCACGCCCAGATGGATGGTCACCGATCCGGCGCGCAGCTCGTCGGCGTAGGCCTCCAGATCAACCTCCAGGTCATCCCCCTCCTCGGCCGAGAACCAGATCGGCATGCCGTCCGGCATCAACGCCTCGAGCGACCGGACGCGGAAGCGGCCGTTGAGCAGGAGCGTTGCGTCGTGCGTCATGCGGAGCACGCCCCACTGGTAGGGGGCGGCGATCACGGCACGCCAGTGCAGGAGCAGCTCGTTCCGAAAGGCAGATTGCTGGAAGTGTTGCGGGGCCAGCAGCATTCCCTCGTGCCATTGGATTGGAAGCGGTAGTGCGCGCGTTTCCGGAATCATATCGTACTTCTTCTCCTGAAGAGACGTGCTGGATCTCCGCGTGGAAATCGTGAATCGCTGTGAGGCATCCCCGACAATGCCTCCCTGGTGCCTCCGGCCTCCCGTGCCCGTGAGCCCGTGTCCGTGAGCCCGTGTCCGTGAGCCCGTGTCCGTGAGCCCGTGTCCGTGAGTCCCGTGTCCGTGAGTCCCGTGTCCATGTGTCGCAGACACGAGGCGGGCAGGAAGATGCCCGCGTGCATACGCCCGGCTTCGGCGCCCCGGCAAAGGGCGTCGACGACGGAATAGCATACTGTTGCCTACTGATGCCGCGATTATTCGGGAAGATTCATTCTGTGGCATGGGCGGAAGCGCACGTAAACCTGCCAGTTCACGCAAAGCATGGAGTGTGCTTCCGGGACCGATGCTGAATAATCTCAGGCCTCTCGCTTCGAATCTGGACAGTCCTCCGCTTCTCGTTCCGTGAAACCGCAGTTCAATGGAACCAAGGACGAAGTATTGGGGAGACCAGGAGACCGCTTACGCGATCGGGGGAGGATACCGTCCGGTGAACATACAGACGGGATTGTGATGGTTGGTACTCAAAAAGTACTCAAGCGGCCAACGTCAACGAATGGTGACCTCGTTCGCCCTCGCGGCGGCCGGTGCGACGCCGGCGATCGGCATACGGTTCGGGCGCGTCGTGATGCGATATCCCGGTCCGTTCCGATATCGCCGGGGCGCGGCGCGCCGTTCCGCCGGTGGTCCCCCAGGCGATGCGGCGGCTTCGGCACGTGCACCGTGCCCACCTCATATGCCGTCGCACGCGCGATCCGCAAAGAAAATCGTTGCGCATGTCCGGACCGCGATCGTATGTTCGCTCTGCCATTCACGCATCTGCTTCCCATATTCACATGAGAAGAGCAACGCGCTTTGTTGTTCTACGCTCGCACGTACTGCCGCGTTTGCTGATCGCGCTGCTGCCGGTCATCCTCCTTCCCGGATGTTCGGTCGGCATCTGCCTGCGCTCGCTCTTCGGTGAGAGGATGGATATTCGCGTCACCGCCGACGAGACGGCCAACGACGAGTATCCGCTCGCGATGGAGGTGGTGTTCGTGCGCGACGACGAGTTGTTCACCAAGCTGTTGCAGATGACGGCGAAGGAGTGGTTCGAGCAGCGGACCTCGTTGTTGAACGGCGGTGGGAAGGAAAAGCTGGAGTCGTGGCACTGGGAGTGGACGCCCGGACACGACACCACGGTGAGCCTGCCGCTGTATGGTTCGGTAAGCGGCACCGTGGTGTTCGTCAACTACTTCTCCAGCGGACAGCACCGCATCCGCATCGAGCCGCGCCAGGATATTCTGGTGCGCCTGAACTTCGACGACTTCACCGTGGAGCCGATGTAGCCCCACGCCTTCACGCCGCCGGTGCCCCCTTCAATTCCGCCACCGCCAGCATCTCCGCATCGTACGCCGCGATGATCCTGCGGCTCAGATCCTGAAACAACGCCGCGACATCCGGCGCGCTCATCGGGAAATCCCGGGCCGCCTCGGCCCCCAGCTCGGCAAGGCGCGTTACGTTCGCGCGCACCTCCTCCATCCCCGCATCCCCGCGCTCGTCTCGCGCACGCCGCGCGCCGATCAACGCCTCGCGCGCATCACGAAGCAACGGCACATCCTCCGGAAGCGCCGCATCGGCCACCTCATGCCAGAGTCGCGCGCACTCCCGATACGCCTCGGCCGCCCCTCGGAACGCCGCGCGCCCCGTCAGCGCGGCGGTCTCATCCAGGAACTCCGCGAAGAGCGGGCGAAGCAGCCCGGCGCCCCCCCACTGTTCCACGAATCGGTACACCGATGTCAGTGCACGGAACAGATCCTCGTTGGACTTGAACAACGCGGACCACGCCTCCTTCCCCTTCGTCGCTCCGACCGCCTCCCCCCACGCGCGGAAGCCGTCCAGCACGAACGTGCGGGCGCGCCCCTTCAGCAGCCCCTCGGCACAGGCGACGGCCCCCTCCAGCGCCGCGCGCTCCAGATCGAGCGGCTCCCTCGGCGCGGCCACCACGGCCAGACGATTCTTGAACGACGTGATCGACGCGCGCGCCTCGGCAAGCTCCGCCGGCGTGACGCCCAGCGGCTCGCGCGCCGTCTCGACCATCGACACGCGGTCCGCCGATTCGTCGAGCCCCGCCACCGCCGCCACGTGATAGCCCCCCTTGCGGAACTGCGGAGGGAGCGTGCTGTACGGCATGCAGGTCATGTCCAGCCAGACGATCGGCAACGCTCCGGATTCGAGCGCCTCGCGCAGGTTCTTCAGCGCGGCGGGGCGGCTGCTCGTCTCCTTCATCGTGACCGCGGCGCCCAGGCGCTCGCACGCCGCGCGGACGAAGCCGGGGCTGTCCCACCAGAGCGCGCGGCTGCCGATCATGAAGCCGGTCATGCCGTGCGTGATCGCGATGTAGCCCGCTCCAAGCCCGCCCCCGGCGCCGAGCACCATGGCCTCGCTGACGCGCACGCCGGCGTGCTCCAACGCGCGTTGGATTGCGTTCGTCTCCGGGTTGATGCCGATATGGCCGGTGGTGGGCTTGCCGCGCCCCTTGGTCAACTGCATGCGGGCGGTCGTGTAGCTCTCGCCCGTCTTCTCCGCGCGCTCGCGCACGCGACGCTTGAAGTTCTTATCGGATGTCATCGTTCCATTCCTTGTCGTACGGCAACGGATCCGGACCCCGCGCACCCGTTCCCGTCGCCGAGAAGGATGGAATTTGTGCGACGCATGCCGGGCGCCCGGCCGCATCACCGAAATGGTGAACGAGCCGAGGGCGGACCGGGCGATGTGCACGAACCCGAGGATCTGCTCCCCTTTGCCTTCATCCAACGGCCCGGCGCGGGCGGGCCACGAAGGTTGCGCGCGAGTTCAACGCGCGGCAAAGTTACGCGCGGCGGTCGGTGTGGTGCAAATGGGTTGTGAGGGATGGCGGGTTGGACGGTGGGCGGTTGCGGCGGGTGGCGGGTTGCGCGGGACGGGTCGCGCGCACGCGGGCCCGGACGTCTCGCGAACCCCGGCTCGCCGCAAGCCGCCGCGTTCCCCGCCGACCGCAGGCGAGACGATGGGCGCCCCACGGCGTTCCCACTTCTCCCGCGCGGCTTGCACGGCGCAACCGGCCCGAGCGTCGGATGCCCCGTACCACGGTGGCGGAGCGGCGATATCCAGGGGGCTCGGTGTGGATGAC
>CAZJYH010000346.1:0-5579 GCA_964549365.1 uncultured Alphaproteobacteria bacterium | reverse complement strand
CCCATGAAGTGTCGAATGGACCGGTCGTGGTGTAACTAAATTGCGGCACCGGGCGTTCCTGTACATCTGCCGCCCATTCCGGCAGCGGGCCTTCCCCTGCAGAGGCCGTCCGTCGCATACCTTTCGATCCCTCGGAGAGTGCCGTCGGCACGTCGGCGGCATATCGCGGAACGATATGACACGTCGCTTCCCATGATTGCGATCCCGTGGCGCAACCTGTCCTGGAGATGCGTATGAGATTCGTTCGGGTACTTCCATACATCACCGTCATCACCCTCTTCCTGAACCTCGGTCTTCCCGCGTGGGCGCAAAGTCCGGCCGGCAAGGAGTTTCTCGTCGCGCTCCCCTCGCTCATGGATCTGGGGGAGATGAATCGCGACATCGCCGACTTCACGGTCGAGGTGAGCTGCACGCGGCTTACGAACGTGACGTTGCGCTGGGCCGACGGCACGCCGATCATAACGTCGCTGGTGGAGCCGGGGCTGCGCGCGACGTTCAAGAAGCCGCTCTACTCGTTGTGGCAGATCATGCAGTCGCCGCTCGATTTCGATTCGGAGAAACCGAACCGTCGCGCCTTCCGCATCTCGGCCGATCAACCGGTGACGGTGCAGTGTACGTTCGACACGCTCTATCGAGCCGAAACCTATCAGGTATTTCCCATCAGCTCGTACGATACGGCCTACACCGTGGTGAACTATGCCGGATACGGCGGCGGCGGCGATCGCACCGGATTCATCGTGATGGCGTCCGACGACAACACGGACGTGCGGATCACCCCCTCGGTGCAGACATGGAAGGGAAACGCGCCCGGCACGGAGTACACGATTCGCCTGATGCGCAACCAGGTGGTGCAGGTGGCATCGACGTTCAAGAGCACCGGCCGGCAGTCCGACGTCACCGGCACGATGATCCGTTCGAACCGGCCGGTTGGCGTGCTCTCGTACTCGGCCGGCTCGAGCATCCCTTCCAACGGTGATCCGGGCGTCAACCCCCGCGGCGGCAACATCGATTACGAGGGATCGTTCAGCACGAAGCTGATGATCGAGCACCAGTCGCCGCAGTCGATGGCCGGAACGGAGTTCTACACGATGCCGTTCATCCGCCGCGATCCCTCGCGCCTGGAGACGGTGCGGTTGATTCATCCGCCCGGCGGGTTCCGCACGCGCCGCGATACGTCGCGCCTGCGTTTCGTTGCCCTGCAGTCGGGGACCACGTTCGACACCAACGGCGTGCGCGTGAAGACGCCCGGCGGAGCCGATTCCACGCTGGGCCGCGGTGGGTTCTTCGAGGTCTCGATCACCGGGCCGATGAAGGTGACCGCGTCGCGTCCGGTGCTCGGCATGCAGTTCTCCTACAGCGGATACTCCTGGATGTCGTTCGACTCGATCTTCGTCAACGGCAACGTCAGGGACACCGTGCAGATACCGTTCGGCAATCCGTCGATGTGTTATCTGCCGCCGGTCTCGCAGTTCAAACCCAACCTGCAACTGTCGGTGCCGCAGCTCGATGAGCGCCCGGCGCCGCCGGGAATCTTTCTGGCGACGATCAACTGGCGTCACACGATGCTCATCACCGCGCCGGCGAGCGCGGCGGGGAAGGTGAAGGTGAACGGCACGACCGTGAATCTGCCCTACACACACAGCGACGGCAAGTATATCTCGGGGTATGTGCGCGTCTTCGGCGGCCTGCGCGAGCTGATCGAATCGCCCGAGCCGATCAGCGTGCTCTCGTACGGGATGACGTGGTACGACTCCTATGCGACCACCGCCGGCGAGTCGCCGCGTTCGGTTGCCGTCGTCCGGCCGGACACGCTCCGCTTCTTCATCTGCTCGAACCAGAAGGACACGGCGATCACGATTGCCAATCGCGGCACCGGCGATTTCCGGCTGGACAGCGTGCGCGTGACCGGCATCGCGGCAACCCTGCTGGCGCCGGCAGCGCTGCCGCGCACGTACGTCGGCAACTCGCAGGACATCCTGTTGTTCCGCTTCAGCGCGGCGGTGCCCGGCACGTACACCGGATCGATCAAGCTCTACACCGACGCCAACAATCAGGCGGTGCTCGAGGTGCCGTTCGTGATCACCCGCGACAGCGCGAAGCTCGAGCTGCCGGCCGGCGTGATCGACTTCGGTGCGCTGAAATCCGCGCAAACCCAGCGTGACACCACGATCGCATTGCGCAACAACGGCGTGCGTCCGCTGGTGATCGACACCATCACCTTCCTGGCTCCGGGCTACACGCTGGTGGGGGTCACGTTCCCGCGGACGATCGCGCCCGGTGGTGTGGACTCGATTCGCGTGCGCTTTACGCCGAGTGCCGACGGTCTTGCCGAGGCCACGATGCGGATCGCCGGGACGCCCTGCCTGCAGGCGGTCGACGTGGTGCTGCGCGGGTTCAAGGGGAGCGGCGCCACGGCGCTCGTGAGCCGGTTGATGCTCTTCGGAACCTATCTCTGCCTTGCTCCGACGACGGTGGACTCCACGATGGCGCTCCGCAACATCGGCGACGAGCCGGTCGTGATTTCGACGGCGACGATCACCGGCGTGAACAAGGACGAGTTCGCGCTGCTCGATCCGTTGGACGGCGTGAGCGTGCCGCCGGGGGATACGCTTCGTTATCGTGTGCGCTACATCCCTGTCGGGTACGGCGAACGGCGCGCGACGCTTCGCCTGGTCACCAACGCGAAGAACGCACCGCAGATCGATATCTCGCTGGTGGCCCGCAAGGACACGGTTGCGCTGGTGCCGGCCGTCGACACGTTGCAGTTCGGGCGCGTGCTTGCCTGCGGCGACACGCTGGAGCGGACGCTGACCGTGCGCAACACGGGGACGGTTGCCGACACGATCACGGCCGCGGACTTCGGCGGGCTCACCGCGTATCTGGTCGGGACGCCGCTGCCGATCGTGCTCAATCCCTTCACCTCGCAGGACATTACGGTGCGCTTCGCGCCGGGTGCCGACGGCGCCTTCGCCGGAACGCTCCGGTTGCACGGAACGCCGTGCGACGTGGAGACGAGCGTGGCGCTCGGCGGCGAACGTGTCACGCCGTCGCTTGCGGCAACGCCGCTGCAGTTCGACACGGTCTATGCGTGCAGGCCCGCATCCGTGGGGCGAGTGATCGTCACGAATACCGGCGTGGTTCCCGCAACCGTCACCGGTGCCGGCGACGGCGGGAGCGGCGTGCTGGTGGTGCAGAACCGGACGTTCCCGCGCCAGATCGCGCCGGGCGCATCGGATACGTTTTACGTTACGTTCAATCCGCCCGCCGACGGGGCGTACAGCGGCACGCTGCGGTTCGACTGGGAGCCGTGCAACGGCGAGCTGGACGTCTCAGCCGCCGGTTTCCGCGCCGCCACGGCGCTTGTGCCTTCGGCGGGCGCGATCGATTTCGGGACGGTGAACATCAACACCCCGGCGCGGCGGACCGTGACGCTTCACAACCGCGGGAACGTGGTTCGAAGCGTTACCGGACTCGCCACGGATGCCGGAGTGCCGGTTCGTGTGCTGCAGCCCGATGCGCTGCCGGCGGTCATCATGCCCGGCGATTCGCTGGTCGTCGAGCTGGAGTATCTGCCGACGGTAAAGGGGGCGATGGCCTCATCGCTTCGTCTGTCGGTCGCCGATCCGTGCGGCGGCGATACCGTGCTGGCGCTCGGCGCAACTGCGGTCGGCGACGAGATCATCAACTCCACGCTGACGCTCGTTGCGCCGGTGACGCAGGGGGAGGTGGACCGGACGGTGGAGATCCCGATCGTGGTGGAGGGGTGGGACAATGTGGATGCGGTGAAGCCGAGCGCCATGACGGTGCGGCTGCGATATCGCTACACGCTGCTCGCGCCGGTGTCGGTCACGACGCCGCTGCCCGGCGTGACGGCGACCCTGGTCGGCAAGGATGTTGTCGGGGAGGATCGGATCGTGACGATCGACCTTGCGGGGAGCGGCTTCCCGTCGACCGGCGAGATCGCTCGTCTGCAGTGCCTGGTGTTGATCGGCGACACGGACGTGACCGCGCTGGATCTGGACTCGGCCTTCGTGACGACGCCGCCGAACCGAGTCGTGACGGCCACCCTGCGCGATGGTGTGTTCACCACGCTCGGCATCTGCCGCACCGGCGGCGATCGCTTCGTGCGCATCCCCGGCCGTGTGCGGTTGAAGAGCGTGCACCCGAATCCGTTCCGCGACGCGATCACGCTGGAGTACGAGAACGACCGCGAGATGCCGATCACGTTGCGCCTGTACGACGCCGCCGGCACGCTGGTGAGCATGATGCCCTCGGGCACGATGCTCGCCGGGGCGCACAGCGCGCGCTTCGACGGACGGATGCTCCCCTCCGGGCTGTACGTGCTGGAGGTCGAGGGAGGCGGTGAGCGGCTGCGCACACAGGTGGTGCTCGCCAGGTAGGATCGTAGGCGGTTCCCGGCGTTGTCTGAACGGCGTGGGCATGGTGCATGAAATTCTCTGTGCAGGAAATTCTCTCCAAGAAACCGAGAAGTCGATGAACTCGAACGCGATGCATGGAACGATGGGAATGTTCGCGGCGTTGCTGGTTGCCGCGAGCGGCATGGCGACGGCGCAAACGCCTCGTGGCGGGGGCACGGCCCTGCAGGTCGGGCTGCACGCCGAGGGGGTGCTCGCGGCGCCGACGGCGAACTTCATCACGTTCCCCGGTGTGCAGAACTGCATGAGCGCGACCGGCACGGCGGGCTTCGAAGGGGGGACGGGGGGCGGGTTCTCCGTCTTCGGACTGCTGGCGTTGCGCCCGACGCCCGGCGCGGGCTTTGCCTCGCATCTCGGAGGCGCGGTTCGGGTCGGGTTCTCATCGAGCAGCACGCGTTTCACGGCCGACGAGCCGATCGGCAGCGCGAGCGACGCGTTCGGCAACGTGGTACCGGTGGTCGATCGGTACAATATCACGGTGAAGACCGGCGAGCTTCGTGTGGAGCCGAGCGGGAACTACCGGCTTTCGGCGGAGGTTCCGCTGTTCGTATCGCTCGGCGCGCGCCTCAGCTACCTGGCCGGGGGCACCTACGAGCAGTACGAGTCCATCGCCTCCCCGGCCGGCGCAACGTTCGGCGATGGAAGCAGCGAACGGAATCGGACCGCGGGCGATCTAACGGAGGTGCGCGCGCTGCAGGTGGGGATGACGTTCGGGATCGGCTACGAGATCCCGCTCGGCCCGACGTTCTCATTGCGTCCGGAATTGAGCGGCCTTCTGGCGCTCACCTCGCCGGTGCCCGGCGTCGACTGGAGCCCACATGAGGTCCGTTTCGGCCTCGGGGTCCTGTACACGCTGCCGCGCGAGAGCTCCTCGCCGCTGCAGGAGGAGTAGGGGGGGAGGCGGTGCGATGCGTGGGGAGAAAATGCAAGCGCCCGGGCTGAACACCCGGGCGCTTCGATTATTCTCTATGCGACACGACTGCAGGAGCGCGAAGTGCTCAGCCGGCGATCGTCACCGGCTCGGTGCGCTCGTACAGCCGCCCCTTCGAGTGCTGGATCTTGTCCTGAATCGTCATCAGGCCGAGGAGCAGGTTCTCCGGGCGCGGCGCCTTGCTGACCAGATTGATCGTGCCGCCGACGCTG
>CAZJYH010000345.1:0-5605 GCA_964549365.1 uncultured Alphaproteobacteria bacterium | reverse complement strand
TCCATGGTGTCGTACACGAACGCGCGATACAACTTGCCGCACATGTAGCGCGCTACCTGCGTGCCGCGCTGCGCGAAGATGATCTCCACCACATCGTCCATCTTCCAGGCGCCCGTCTGCCCGAGGAACGTCTTGTTGCCGGAGTCCCATGTGGCCTGCACGAACTGGCTGGTGGTCTTCGCATAATACTGTCCCTTCGTGCTCGGCGTGTACGTCCATCCGCTGAGCGCGCGGGCGGCCTCAGAGACGTCCTGCTGCGTGTAGTTCGGGTTGCCGTCCCAATCGGTCACGCCCATGGTGAACAACTCCTGCAGCTCA
The DNA here is from genome assembly GCA_964549365.1 of uncultured Alphaproteobacteria bacterium. Classification (GTDB taxonomy): domain Bacteria; phylum Bacteroidota; class Ignavibacteria; order OLB7; family OLB7; genus JAFDZV01. The sequence continues at coordinate 5,287 of CAZJYH010000345.1, read as the reverse complement.
CGCGCATAATTCTCGTTGATGCTGTTCTTGTTGTTGCGCTTGAAGTTCTTCACGCCGTCCAGATAGATCAGCATCGCCAGGTCGATGGTCACATCCTTCACCATCTTCTTGAAGTTCCCGAGCATGTTCGCGCGGAACAACTGGTTCTGCACGTACATCAACTCCGAGAAGTTCACCGTCTGCAGCTCGCTGACGAAATGGTTGTGCCAGAAGAGAACCATGCGCTCCTGAATCGAGACCGGCGAATTGACCATGGCCATCTGCCACCAGCGCACCACGGCGCTGCGCCGTTCGAAGTTCTGCGTCTGGAATGCCTGAAGCTTGGCCGCGTAGTCGGGATCGGTGATCGCCCCTTCGGGCCTGGTCTGGAAATCGGGCTGGCCGGCCCAGTCGGAGATGAGCGTCAATGCAGGTGTGTAGGGCTGCAGCAGCTTCGCAACCGTCGCCTCCATCCCATCGGTCACGGCCTTGCGGATCTCCGCGTCCGTCGGGCCCACCATGCAGCGCCGCAGCAGATGCGCGGCCTGCGTGTAGGTCCATGGACCGGTGTAAGGCTCCAGACCTGTGTCGCTTCGGCGCGCGAAGAGTGGCGGGGTCTGGGCTGTTCCGCCATTCATCCGCACGGCTTCCCTCGTCTTGAGGGTCGGCGCGCCGATCGTCAGGAAGTTTCTACGGTTCATTGCGATCTCTCCGGATATGCTTCTATCGGGAATCGTTGGATACGGGCGATTGGGAGTCTTCGGCATCCGCCGCCGAGTCATCGGATCAACCTCGGCGGACCGGCGGCGCTCGGTTGATAGAGACGATGGAGCACGATCGGTTCCCGGCTATGCCGCCGGGGTCGGACCATCGCGCGCGCCACCGCGAACTCTTCATGACCGGCCTCATCGAGTGAACAACGAGCGGGACCGAACGTGACAGAGTGACTCATGAACGATTGGGGGGTTACACAGGACGATCCGTTCGGAAACGGAAAAGTAACGCGCCGGGCAATACGCCGCACGAGTTCGGCCGCACGCGCCGTCGGGCGCCGGATCATCTCGGGGCATCAACGAGGCGATGTCCATTCGACGGCCATGCTGACCGCGAAGAGACCGGCGGGTTGAATGGGGGATGGATGGACTGCTCGGTGTGATGGCGTCGGACCTTCGGCCCTGCTCGTCCGCCGGCAACGAGCCGGTAGATATCGTGATCCGACAGGAGATCGCGAACGCCCTGCACGACGGCTTGCCGCGCCGGCTTCACGACCATCGCGGCGGATGCGGCCGCCCGGAACCGGACGTGTCGCGGCGGACATGGTGCCCGAAACGCCCGGCCGCTACTCGCCGTCCCATTTCACGGTAACGCCGAGCAATCCGACCAGATCGACCGCCTGATCGGGCGCGATGACGGCGCCGCGCAGATCACGGGCGTCGGCGCTGATCCCCTCGATACGCGATCCACGAAAGTCGGCTTCCACCAGCTTCGCACCCCGGAGATCGGCGCCGGTGAGATCGCAATCGCTGAAGACCACGCCGGTGAGATCGGCCCCCTCGAACGACGCGCGGCGGAACGTGCACCGCTCGAAACGCGTGTGAGAGAAGCGGACCTTCCAGAAGAGCACCATATCGCAATTGCTGTCGCGGACGTTCAGGTCATCGAACGAGGCGTCGAGGAATCGCGCGCCCACCACACTGCACTCTTCCAACGCGATACGGCTCATGCGCGCGTTCTGCCAATCGGCCCCGGCAAGATTGCAGGCCGAGAAGCGGACATCGGTGCAGTCGACATGATGCAGTTCGGTTCTGGCCAGGCCGCACCGTTGGAGATGTATCCGCTCGAATGTGACCCCCGCGGCAGCCGTCTCATCGACATCCATGTCGGCAAGCGCGAACCCCTGATACTCCGCGTGATCGGCGAGGAGTTCCGGAAGCTCGGGCTCCGTTCTCTCCGGCGGCTCGGGGGGCATCGGCTCCTGCCGTTTCCTGTGCGATTGGCTCGAACGTTTGCTCATGGCCGTACTATCGAAGTAGAATGATCCGGCGTTCCACCGCATGCCCGCCCGCCTGCAGCCGCACGACGTACGTCCCCGCGGGCACGTCGGGGGCAGGGCTCCACCCGATATGATGCGTGCCGGCCTCGACAACATCCTGCAGGATGCGCGCCGCCTCATGACCGCGGATGTCGTGGACGCCGATCGACGTGTTTTCAGGAACCGATGCCGCGGGGCACGTGCCTCAACGAACCAGCAGCAGACGCTGGGTTGCCGTCCGTGCCCCGGCCCGCAGGCGCGCAAGGTACAGGCCGGCCGGCAGCCCTCGCGCCGGAGCCCACGTCACCTCGTGTGGCCCGGCCTCCAGCCGGGCATCAAGCGGCACCGCAACGCGCTCACCGCGCATGTTCACGATCTCCAGCACGGCATGACCCGCCGTCGGAAGCACGACCGCCATGCGCGCACGCTCGACGATCGCGCCCTGTCCGATCAGGCGCAGCATGTCGGCATCGTGTGTGTCGCCGGGCGCGCCGTCGACCGCGGCCTGTACATACCGCACGCGCATGGTGATGCGCGACTGCATCGCGCCGCCGAAGTGCAGCACGTTCGTCGCCACCAGCGAGTCGCCGGGCGCATACAACGGACCGCCGGTGTTCGGGTTGATTGCATACATCGGGAAGTTCGACGATGTCACGTCGATCCGGAGCCGGTGCCCCGGACCGACCATGGTCGCGATGTTCTGCAATTCGATCGTCACCGGCTCCGGAATACCCGGCTGCATCGCGGCCGTGTCCTGCGGCCGAAGTCCGTTGCGGAAGCGCAGTCGCCTGATTGTCTGTGTCAGCAACACGGAGCGGCCGTCGGGGTACACATCGCACAGCCTCACGCCGATGTCGCTGTCGGTGCGATCGGAGGAGACGTACAGCGTCACGCCGATCGGACCGAGGAACTCGGTGGTGACGCCCGGGACTTCCGTTGTGATGAAGTAGCTCTGGATGTCGCCCCGGCTCTCGACAACCTCACGCTGATCCTGCGGCCCTTCAGCCGGCGGCGGCGAGGTGAACGGCGCGAGGCGCGCGCCGCCGAACGTGGGGGAGGGGTCGCGCGGATCGAAGCGGATCGTGTCGCGCACACCGTTGAACTTGTTCTCGTCGGTCATCGGGTAACGTTCGGGCCAGAGCCCTTTGGCTTGCACGCTCGCGCCGGGCGGCCAGATGTCCGCCGTGTTCCACGTCGTGGCCGGCACCCCCGGGGGGATACCCATGAGGTAGTACCAGATCGGCCCCGCATGCAGATACCCGTTGTTGATATCGCGAAGGTAGTAGTCGAAGAACATGAGCGTCATCGAGTCGGCGAAACCCACCGCGTCCGGGAACTCCAGGATCCCCTGCTTCAGCTTGCCGATGCCGGAGTGCGTCCACGGCCCAATGATCAGCTTGTGGCGATCGCGGGCATACACGCCGCCGCGCGCGCGCAGATCCTTGTACGCGCGGATCACGTCTTCGGGGAAATGATCGAACCACCCGGTGATGAGCAGCATCGGCACGTTGATCGAATCCGGATAGTCGTTGTTCTTCTCGACGACGCTCCAGGTGAGATCGTTCGTCGGATGCGAAAGGATCAACGCGGTGGAGCCGAGCCCAAGCTTCTCGAGCGATTCCACATGCTCCTGGCGATAGACCCCGCCGCAGTAGAAATCGGAGTACTTCGTCTTGAAGTCCTTCACCAGCGGAACCGAGCAGACAAGGTGCGGCGGGTGTTGCTTGGCGGTGAGGAACTGGATCTGCCCGAGCGCCGACGGGCCCCACGTGCCGACCTTGCCGTTGCACCACGGCCGCGCGGCGATCCACTCCACCGCGTCGTATCCGTCCAGCCCCCGATCGTAGCCGTTCACGTTCGCGTCCTTCGAGCCGAAGAAGCCGCGCCAGTCGACGACCACCACGTTATAATGAACGCTGTCGTATGGGAAGGGCGAACCGCCGGCCTCGGCGGGGATGTTCACCGCCAATCGGTAGTAGTTCTTGTTGTACGGTGTCTGCACGAGAATCGTCGGCTTCGCGACGGACGTGTCGGACGCGTAGAGATCGGCGGCGAGCGTCCTGCCGTCGCGCGTGGGGATCTGTATGGGGTAATACCGCGCCTGAGCCGCGGCCGAAAGCGTGCAGGCGAACAGTGTCAGGACGGTGCAGACGATAACCGGACGGACCATGACGGGTCTCCTTTCCTATCGATGGGTACGGAAGAACGGCATCGCCGGAGCGCGTGGACCGTGGGAGCGCGTGGACCGTGGGAGCGCTCGACGTGCCGGAAGCAACGGAAGCAACGAAGCTGTTGGAGAACGCTCGATGTAATGGGTTCCCCCTCCCCGGCGCTCAGGCACGCGCCGCGGCGACCTGTGTCGCCAACGCGCGCGCCTCGGCGATCTTCTCCGGCGCGCCGATCACGATCAGCGTCTCCCCCGCCTCGATCACGCGTGAATCGTCCGGGCTGACGATGAACTCTCCGGAGGGCGTGCGCACGGCAAGGATCGTCAGGCCCCATATGGCTCGCGGCGGGCAGGCCCCCATCGTCTGGCCGATCAGCACCGAGCCGGCCGCCACGCGCACCTGCTCCACGTTGACATCGAGCTCCTCGATGTTGAACAGCTTCTCGAGGAAGTCGTGCACGGTGGGCTGCAGCAGGGCGATGGCAAGGCGGCGCCCTCCGATCGCATCGGGACTGAGCACGCGGTCCGCCCCGGCGCGCGCCATCTTGCTCTCGACCGAGGCGCTGTTGGCGCGCGCAACGATCAGGATGTTCGGGTTCAACTCGCGAGCGGTGAGGATGGTGAGCACGTTCTCGGCATCGCTGTCGAGCGTGACGACGATGCCGGCGGCGCGCTCGACGCCGGCACGGCGGAGCACGTCCTCCTGCGAGGCGTCGCCGATCACGAACGGGATCCCCGCCTCGACGAGCGGCTCCTCGGCCGTCGGCGCAAGCTCGATCACCACGAACGCACGCCGGCGCGAGGCAAGCTCGCTCGCGATCGGCCGCCCGAGCCGGCCGTAGCCGCAGATGATGAAATGTCCTTCGAGTGCCATACGTTTCGCGCGCAGCTTTCGTTCCTGTACCGACGTCCAGAGCTTGTCACCCATCACGATCTCGGCCCCCGTGGTGATGGCCCACGCGGCCACCCCGACGCCGCTGATGACGTAGCCGATCGTGAAGACGCGCCCCAGTTGCGACAATGGCTGCACCTCGCCGAACCCGACGGTCGTGACGGTGGTGACGGCCATGTAGAGCGCGTCGATGAATCCCATCCCCTCGATCACGATG
>CAZJYH010000344.1:0-5606 GCA_964549365.1 uncultured Alphaproteobacteria bacterium | reverse complement strand
GTCAATCGCTTTCTCCCGCGTCCAGGCCCGCGCGACACAGTGGCGCCGGAGTCCCTCGACGCAAGGAGCGCATCGACAACCTTCTCACCACGCCGCCCCATATCTCCGGGCTGCGAACCCGCCCATGTGTACTGCCGCTTCGGGTATTCGCGCAGCGGCCCGAGATAGAACAGGCGCGAGAAGAGTTGCTCGAACTGCAGCTCGAAGTCGGAAAGGAACTCGGCCTGCTTATAGTTCGCCCGGACCTTGTCCGGGAACCCATAACATTTCACGGGCAGCGAAAGTGTCGTCGGCCGTCCACGGCCTCGCTTGAAGTCGAAGCCGCGACGAGTCGTGAACAGTTCATACTCCGCGACATCGCGCGTAGTCAGGCGCATGCCGAACTCGCCGCCGGCGAACCGATAGGCCATGCGCTCAACGATGGCACGGCCCAACCCCCTGATTCCATTGCCCTTCCAGGCAAGCCGCGAGGAGAAGCCCAGACGATCGCCTTCAAAGAGATGGCTCCCGGATTTGGACGGGTCCTCCACCCTGAGAGATTCCGGCAGCATCCATTCGAGCTCCAACTCGAGCGGCGCGGATTGATCGTGATTGAACAACAGATCAATGAACGTCCCGAGCTCCGCAAACGAGCGCTCATCGCCGAGGTTCAGCACCTGGCTTCTGTCCGACGACTCCACCGTCTGCTTGAGCATCAACAGCGTCTGCAGCAGGCTGGTCTTCCCGGAGCTGTTCCCTCCGAACAACACGGTCATCGGCGCGAACCGGACCGATCCGGTATCGCGCCAAGACTTGAAGTTCTGGAATCGAAGCCGCGTTATCATCGGGCTGCCTCCCTACCGCAATGGATTGACTATGGGTTTGCGTGACCGCCTACACCATCTCCACAATCAACGCCGTCGCCTCGCCGCCGCCGATGCAGATGCCGGCCAGGCCGCGCTTCAGCCCGCGCGCCTTCAGCGCGTGCAACAGCGTGGTGAGGATGCGCGCCCCCGATGCGCCGATCGGATGGCCGATCGCCACCGCGCCGCCGTTGACGTTCAGCTTCTCGTGCGGGATCTCGAGCGCGTTCTGCGCCGCGAGCGCCACCACCGCGAAGGCTTCGTTGATCTCGAACAGATCGATATCGTTCACCGTCAGGTTCGCCTTCGCGAGGACCTTGCGGATGGCGTCCACCGGAGCGGTGGTGAACTCCATCGGCGCCTGCGCGTGCTGCGCCTGCGCCACGATGCGGGCCATCGGCTGAAGGCCGTTGGCCGCGGCATAGGCCTCGTCGGCCAGCACGAGGGCGGCGGCGCCGTCGTTGATCTTCGACGCGTTGGCGGCGGTGACCGTGCCGTCCTTCGTGAAGACCGGCTTCAACGTCGGGATCTTGTCGAAGTACGTATTCGGCGGCTCCTCGTCGGTCTCCACCGTGATCGGCCCCTTGCGATCCTGAATCGTCACCGGAGCGATCTCGGCAACGAAACGGCCGTCGGCGATCGAGGACTGCGCGCGCCGGTAGCTCTCCACCGCGAAGGCGTCCTGCGCCTCGCGCGGCACGTTGCAGGCAACGCTGCACGCATCGGCGGCCACGCCCATCGCCACGTGATCGTAGGCATCGACGAGGCCGTCGTTCTGCATCGAGTCGATGATGCTGCCGTTGCCGAGGCGGTAGCCGTAGCGCGCCTTGTCGAGCAGGTACGGCGCCGCCGACATGTTCTCCTGACCACCGGCCACCACCACGCTCGCGTCGCCGCAGCGGATCGCCTGGTCGGCGAGCATCACGGTCTTCATGCCGGAACCGCACACCTTGCCGACCGTGGTGCAGGGGACGGAGTTCGGGATGCCGGCGCCGAGCGCCGCCTGGCGGGCCGGGGCCTGCCCAACGCCCGCCGTCAACACGTTCCCCATGATCACCTCCGACACCTGGTCGGGGGCCACGCCGGCGCGTTCGAGCGCTGCCTTGATGGCCACGGCGCCCAGAGCGGGGGCCGGAACTGCTGCAAGAGATCCGCCGAACGATCCCACCGGGGTGCGCGCGGCGGAGAGAATAACGGTTGGCATGAGTGCTTGGTTCTTAGTGCTTGGTATTGTGCTCGATCCTCTTCAGCGATCCGAAGTCGAGCGATCGTTCCCGACATCGTGCGCGATGTCGGCCTTGTCGGAGCGGCCCCGGTCTCGGCCGGACATCGGAGCCGTTGTAACCCGGGTACCTGAAACCGAGCCCGGATACTAGGAGTTGCTCTCCACTCCCACCTTCTCCATCATCTCCACGAACTGACGGAAGAGGTAGTCGGCGTCGTGCGGGCCGGGGCTCGCCTCCGGATGATACTGCACGCAGAAGAGCGGCAGCTCGCGATGGCGGAAGCCTTCAACGGTCCCATCGTTCAGGTTGATGTGCGTCACCTCCAGCGGCAGCCCGTTCAGCGACTCGGAGTCGACGGCGAAACCGTGGTTCTGCGAGGTGATCTCGTTGGCGAGCGTGTCCGTGTTCTGCACCGGGTGGTTCGCGCCGCGATGCCCGAACTTCAGCTTGTAGGTTCTGGCCCCCAGCGCGAGCGCGAGCAACTGAAGCCCCAGGCAGATGCCGAAGATCGGCTTGCGACCGATGAGCGCGCGAATGTTCTCGACGGCGTAGGTGACCGCGTCCGGATCGCCCGGACCGTTCGACAGGAAGATCCCGTCCGGATCGAGGGCGAGCACCGCATCGGCCGTCATGTTTCCCGGCACCACGGTCACGCGGCAACCGTAGGCGGCCAGGCGCTCCAGGATGTTGTGCTTCACGCCGTAGTCCAACACCACCACATGGTAGTGTCCCCTCGGCTCGTAGCCGCCCAGCCGCCCGAGCAGATATCCGCTGGCGTCGCGGGGCTGCCATACATACGGCTCGCGGCAGGCCACATAACTCGTCAGATCGAGCCCGTTCATCGTCGGGATCGCGCGTGCCCGCTCCACGAGCACCGCGTCATCCGGCTCGACCGCGGATATCACGCCGCGCATCGCCCCCTGCTCGCGAAGGATCCGCACCAGCATGCGGGTGTCGATCCCCTCGATGCCGATCACGCCCGCCCGCCGCAGATATTCATCCAGCGAGACTTCGCTCCGCCAGTTGGAGGAAATACGCGAGATCTCACGCGCGACGAAGCCCGCCGCCTGCACGCGGCTCGACTCCACATCGTAGGCGTTGGTCCCCACGTTCCCCTGATGCGGGTAGGTCATCGTGACGATCTGCCCATAGTAACTGGGATCGGTGAGGATTTCCTGATAGCCGGTGATCGACGTGTTGAACACAACCTCGCCCCCTGTTTCGCGGTCCATCGCGCCGAACGCACGACCGGAAAACACGGCACCGTTTTCTAACGCAAGCTTGGCTTTTGGGCGAGAAGTAGTCATGTTGGGCACACAGAGAGGGTTCATCCGGAGCAAATCGGGCAAAGGTACGAAAGGGGAGGCGAACGGCGTGGTGACCGGGCCAGGCTGACACGATTTGAAGCGAGAAGCGCTCGCAGAGCACGGAAGTTCAGCGTGTCATGCCGTACGATCAAAGGTGGACACGTCGTCGCCGGCGCGCACCGGTTTCACATTCATCATTCATCATTTCGCATTCTCCGCCGCCTTCGCTTCGTTCCAGTACTCGTCCATCTCGGCAAGGTTCGCATCGTTGAACGTTCGTCCCTGGCCGGCGAGGCGTGCCTCGATGTGCTGGAATCGACGGATGAACTTGTTGGTGGTGCGATGCAGCGCCTCTTCGGGGGCCACGCCGATGAACCGCGCATAGTTGACCATGGCGAAGAGCAGATCGCCGAACTCCTCCTCCACCTTCTCCGGAACCCCACCCTCGGCAACGGCCCGGCGCAGCTCCCCCATCTCCTCGGTCACCTTCCCCCACACATCCTCCGGCTCCTCCCAGTCGAAGCCGACGTTCGACGCTTTCTCCTGCACTCGGTCTGCCCGCTGCAGCGCAGGAAGCGCCTTCGGCATGTTCTCGAAGAGCGAGGTGCGCCCCTCCTTCATCTTCAGTTGCTCCCAGTTCTCTCGCACGTGGTCGGCATCGCGAACCTCGGCATCACCGAAGACATGAGGGTGGCGGTGCACCAGCTTGATGGAGATCTGCCGAACCACATCGTTGAAATCGAACGCGCCGCGTTCCTCGGCGATCACCGAATGCATCACCGCATGCAGAAGAATATCTCCCAGTTCCTTCTTCAGTTCGGAATCGTTGCCGGCCTCGATCGATTCCTTCACCTCGTACGCCTCCTCCACCAACAACGGCGCGATGGACGCATGGGTCTGCTCGCGATCCCACGGGCAATCCGTGCGCAGCCTGCGCACGATCGCAAGGAAATCTTCGAATGTCTCGGTTGGAGGATTCATGATTTTCACATCCCGTAGGTGAAGAAGGGAACACTACACAACGGCCGACCGGCCGCGCGAGGTGGGCAACGGTTGCATGCGTTCGCCGCGAACGATCGCGATCAGCATCAACTGCAGAACAAGCGCGGGGTCGATGCGGCTGGATTTCAACACGACGTCGGCCTGCAGCAGCGCCTCGAATGCATTGCGCAGATGAGCCATCGGATAGCGCGAAAGCGCGGCCGTGTACTCGTTGACAAAGAAGGGGGAGATCGAGAGCCCGCGGGCGATCTCGTTGTTGTCCTTCGATCGCGTGCGCAGCTCGATGAGCCGCCACAGGATGCTGAAATATCGCGTGAGCATCGTCAGGATCAGTTGCTCGGATTCTCCGGCACCCAGCATGCGCTCGGCGATCTCGATCGTCAGCTCCAGATTCTTCGCGCCGACGGCCTTCTGCAACTCGAACACATTATACACCTTCGAGGCGCCGACCACCGCGCGGACGTCGTCGATGGTGATCCGTTTGCGATCCTCGACGAAGGTGAAGAGTTTTTCGATCTCGTTGTTCAACACGCGGAGCGATGCGCCGGTATATCCAACGAAGAGCTCCACCGCATCGGGCGCGATCTCCTTCCCCCGCGCTCTGATGCGGGCGGCCGTCCATGAGGGAAGCTCGCGATCGTACACTTTTTTGTACTGCACGCAGGCGGCGCGCTCGATCAGCATACCGTACGGCGCCTTCGCCCCAGGGCCGTTCTTCCCCTTCGTCAGAAAATCAGCGGTGGCGGCCGTCAACAGCAGCAACGTCGTCGGCGCGGGCGACGCGATATACCGCGCGAACGGTGAGGATTCATCCAGCTTGCCGCGGCCGGCGAACGCGCGGTCGATTTCCTTCACCACAACCACGCGGCGATCGGCCATCAGCGGGTAGGCGGAGGCGCGTTCAACGATGTCGTTGGTGGTGATCTCGCCCCCGTGCAGCATCTCGAAATTGAAGCTGCGCGTGCTCTCGTCGACGGCCGCTGCAAGGATACGGTTCATCGCCTCGTCGATCAGGAACTCTTCTTCCCCGAACAGAAAATAGACGGGGTCGAATTTCGCGTGCTTGATCGACGTCTCGAGGCTGTCCGGCGTGAGAAGCGGCATCGTGTACCAGAAAAGTGCTGGAGCGTTCGGGGCAGGCAATATAACGATCCACCGGCCCGCCGGAGCGATCGTTACAGCGAGCAACGGAACGGGCGCCCCGAAACCGGGGCGCCCGCATGGCGCCG
>CAZJYH010000343.1:0-5611 GCA_964549365.1 uncultured Alphaproteobacteria bacterium | reverse complement strand
ATCAGCTCCGGCACAACACCCATCAACTCCGGCACAACACCCGTCAACTCCGGCACGACACCCATCAACTCCGGCACGACACTCATCAACTCCGGCGAAACACCCATCAACTCCGGCACGGGCGTTCACAACCGTCGAGCCATGTATCAGGAGTCAGGCCTGCAGTTCGTCTTCATCCTCCGGCACGAGGAAGTCGCCGCGGCGCGCCCGCAGGTCGGCATAGATCGGCGTGAAGAGGTAGAAGAAGAACACCGAGGCGAGCGCCGTCAACAGCCCGCCGAGCGCCATCGTGGTGGGCGTCATCACCTTCTTCATGATCTCATATTGCTGAATGATGGCCGAGGCGCCGCCGCCGCCGTTCGTCATCGTGTCGGACGTGCCCGTCAGCACCGACTGCAGGTACATGATCGCGCCCCAGCCGATCATCCCGACGGCAATGATGCCGAAGGTTCGCATCAACATCGGGTTCACCAGGGCGATGCTCGAGATGATCCCCCTCCAGGGACCGCGTCCCTCGACAACCACCCGATGCATGCGCATCGACGTGACCACGAAGGCGTAGGCGATCGCAAGCATCACCACCACCGTCAGGAAGAGCGGTGGGCTATTCCCCGGTCCCCCGGCCAGCGCGACCGTGAGCACGACGTAGTTGACGCCCACGATCATCACCACGAACAACAGGATGATCGTCTGAACCAGCGATATCCAGAACGGGCGCCCGAACGATCGGCGGAGTATCTCCCCAAGCGCAAGCGGTTCGTCGGCCAGCGCGTGCCAACCGGCCAGCGCGGTGGCGACCTGCGAGAACACGGACACCACGAGCATCAGCACCATGGCGCCGCCGAGCGGGACGAGCGCGGCCATCACCGGCGCGGCCGCGCGTTCCAGCGCCTCGGTATCGTTCTTGTCGACGGGCTGGCCGTTCTCGTCGATGACGCCGCTGGCGGCCATCTCTGCGCTCGCCGCCTGCATGTTCATCATGGCGGTCATCCCCAGCATCGTCGATGCCGCTATCAGCACAATCGAGATGATTGCCACCCCGAGCGTGCGTCGAATGAGCGAGAACGTTGTTCCGTAGATCTCGCCGAACTCCATCGGCTGGATGTGGTTGGTCGGCATCGTGAAGATTTCGTGAATGTTGATTTCGTGTTGGTCGGCCCCGGATGCGGCCGTTCGGCGGCCATCGGCCTTTATCGCCCGGCGCGAGCAGACCGACGCCCTCATGGCACTTCATTGCGTCCGGAAAGCGGCCGGCACGGCGCGCTACTCCGCGTCGGTCTCGAAGTATGCCGCCGAGCGAATCTCCACGGTGCTTCCCGGAAGCGTCTCGAAGATGACATACTCGGTGGCGGGGAGCGGGGTCTGTTCTTCGTACAGGCGCTTGCAGCCGGCCGAGATGGAGAGCAGATTGGCCTCGTTGTAGAACGAGAGCGTCTCCGGGTCGGTCTCCGCATTGTACGGAAGATCCATCGTCTCCCCTCCCTGTTCGCGCACGCTGCAGCCGTCCACCGCATAACGGAAGGCGATCCCGCGCGCGGTGTCGAAGTCGTGTGAAACGGTGCGGAGGTAGACGTTCATCCCCTCGCCGCCGAGGATCGCCACGTTGAACTGGCTCAGGAACTGCGTCATGCCGACGGCCTTGACGGCGAAGCGGGCGCCGGGTTTCAGCAGGATTCCGCTCGGCGTCTTCTCGACATCCTTGTAATGCGAGAGAATCGTGCCGGAATACGTCTCGCGTCCGACGATGATGTCGAGCCGTTCGTATGCGCATCCGGCGATCGCGAGCGGCAACAGCAGCAGGGCGAGCAGTGTGCGTCTCATTTCCGCTCCACCTCCTCCACCGTATGGAACACGTCACCCAATCCGAGACCGACGCCGAGATAGAACGTGGAGAAGTCGCCGACCGACTTCAACTCCTCGAAGCCGCTGAGCACGTCCAGATTCGGCGAACCGGTGGCGTACGCGGCAACGAACTCCAGTTGCGCCCAGTCATACAGGGTAAGCGCGGCGCGCACCCCCACCTGAAAGGCACTGGAGGGATAGTAGTTGTATTCGGCGTACGGCTCCAGGTTCAGCGCGCCGCCCATCAACGGCTTGCGATACCCGACGCGGATCGGCAGGAACCCGATCGCCACCTCCTCCAGCGAGTAGGCCATGATGTTGGCAAGCGAGGTGCCGACGAAGAAGTGATGATCGGCGATCGGCACCGGCACGTTGGCCGAGGCGAGCCGGAGCGTAACCCCGGTCGGGAACGAGCCCACCTCGAACTTCTTGGAGCCGAACAGCCGCGCGCTGTCGGTGGTGGAGTAGACCAGATCCAGATTCGCCACGCTCACCTCGATGGCGTTGTGATCGTGATCCTTCCATTCAATGAACAGCTCCTCGGTCTTGTTCACGAAGTCCAGCGCGGAGACGCCGAGCCCGAAATACGGGAAGCTCACCTCGGCGCTCGTCTTCGCCTGCGGATCCTTGAACGTGAACTTCGAGCCGGCGACATACCCGGCATAGGCACGGGCGTTGAAGCCGCCGATCGAGCCGATGTCGAGCGTCGCGCCGAAGTTCACGTACTGCGACGGGATCACGCCGAGCCCGAAGAACGGAACCACCATGATGTACGGCGGCTTCTCCCGCAGGAAGAACCGCTTGCGCACGTAGAGTGGAAGCACGCCGGAGAGCGACTCGTTGGCTTCGAGAGCGGCGCTGGAATCGCGCTGGTTGATGAAGATCTCGTACGCCGCCGTTCCCAGCGTCCAGTTCGGGTCGTCCTCGAAGACGCGCATCCGGATCTCGTACGGCATCAGGCGATACATGTAGCCGGTGAAGATCTTCGAGCTGTCGGGGTGCTTGCCGGTCAGCGCATCGTACAACCCGAACAGTCCGTTCCCCGAGCCCTTGGTGGAGCCCCCCGTGCCGACGAAGCCGGCGGTCTCGAAGCCCCCGAGGCGCAGGAACGCCGGATAGTAGCGGTTGACGATCGAGTCGCGGTTGACATAGTTGCGCGTGATCTCCACCGTGCGCGTCGACGGGTAGATCGTGCCGTTGTCGCGCTCACCGGGAACGTTGCGCACGTTCTCACGGATCGTCGTGTCGCGCTGCGTCACCGTGTAAACGTCCGTCTCGGTGCGCGTGTAGCTGAAGCAGCCGGCAAGCAGCGTCGATGCGGCAAGAAACGCCGTGGCGAGAAGGAACATCCGCCCGGACGTGAGCGTTCGTTCGCGACGGTGCGCCCGGAATCGGGCGTCGACATTGGATGAAATATGCATCATGATACTGCGTGAAGAGTCTCCGGCGGCGCCTTGTCGGAGGCCGCCGAAGCGGTTCGCTACTTCTTTCGGATCAGCTCAACCCGGCGCAGGCGCGCGTGGTACAGCTCCTCCCCCTCCGATGCCGTCCGCGGCAACGGCTTCGATTCGCCGCGGCTATAAACGCCGAGCAGATCGGCGTTCACCCCGCGGCGCACCAGCTCGCGACGGACGAACTCCGCACGGCGCTGGCCGAGCCCCATATTGAACGCGTCGGAGCCGACCGGGTCCGTGTGGCCGACGATCTCGAAGCGCATGTTCGAAGCGCCGTTGAAGCGCTTGAGGAAGGCCGCCGCGCGGTCGATCATATCGCTCCAGCGCAGATCGCTCGGCATCCCCCTCTCATCCAGCGTGAACTCGTAGGGATCGTTCGCGTTGTTGAACGGGAAGTTCACGCGGAAGGTGACCGTGTCGCTCAACGTGATGTCGTGCGTCACGATGCCGTCCTTGTTCCTGACCGGGATACGAATCTCCTGGCGCACGTAGAGCGAGCTGTCCGAGCCGGCCACCACCTCGTAGCGGCGCCCCTCCTCCACCTCGAACCTGAACTCGCCGTTCTTCGTGGTCACGGTGGAATCCTTGTCGCCGGGCGGATCACGCTGCTCGACGGTCACCACGGCACTGTCCACCGGATTGCCGATCGAATTGCGCACGACCCCCTTGAGCGTCACCGATTTCGCGGTCGCCGTCGTGACGGCCGGCCCCTTGCGTGGGAGCCGATGCAACACGTAGATGTCGAAAAGCGTCGATCCGGGCTGGTTCGAACAATAGTAGAGCAGCGTGTCGGGGTTGGCGTTCGGCGGCGCCGAGGGGAACAGCTCATCGGCCGGGGTGTTGATCGGGCGCCCGAGATTCGCCGCGTTGCCGACCTGCCCGCCGCGAATCGGCGCGCGGAACAGATCGTACCCGCCCACCGTCGCGTGGCCGGCCGAGGAGAAGTAGAGCCAGGCGCCGTCGCCGCTGACGAACGGGCTCAGCTCATCGCAGGGAGTATTCACCCCCAGCCCGGCGTTCACGGGGGTGGACCACCTGCCGTCGGCGCCGCGCCGGGAGACGAAGATGTCGGTGCCGCCGATGCTGCCGCGGCGGTCGCTGCTGAAATAGAGCGTGTTGCCGTCCGGCGAGAGCGCGGGCTGCGCGTCCCAGTAAATCGTCGAGGAGATGGCCCGACGGCGCGCGCCGAGGATCTCGCGATCGTTGAACGCCCCGGCAAACAGATCGTAGTCGCCGGAGACGCTGCCGTTCGAGCGCGCGGCGAAGAGAATGGTGTCCTGTCGGAGGCCCACCGCACTGCCGCCGATCGACCCGTTGAGGTCGGGGGCGGTCACCGCATCGATCACCGTCGCGCGGTCGGGCGCGGAAAACGACGTCCGCACGATACCATCGTGATCGCCGTCGCGCCGCTCGCGGATCGTCGCAAGGGCGGTGCCGCCGCGGCTTCCGGGGGCGAAGGCAACGGCATACTCATCGGCGCCGGTCGACAGGCCGCTCACCTTGTTGATGGTCAGGTAATGCGTGGAGAACGCCTTCTGTGCGGAAGTGGTATCGATCGTCGTTTCATCGAAACGCTCAGGCTTGCACGGCGGCGGCGGCGGTTCCGGACACTCCATGCGAGGCTGCTCCTTGAACGCCACCGTCGTGAAGCAGCCGGCTGCGGCAAAGGCCAGGAATACCGGAAGGATCGTCAGGATCAGGACACGTCTCACGAAGCCACCTGGATCAGGGCTGGAACTGGTTGATGGAACAAAGTACAAGTTCTCCCGCAAAAACGGAGCGTTTCGCGAGCGGCGCGTTTGGTGACGCGAAACGGCGCGGGAGGTTTCACCCGCGGCGGCCGGGGGGCACAGGGCCTGATGCCGGAGGCGATGCGCCGGGGATGGATCGATCATGCGATTGTGACTCATTATGAGGATTGGATGAGTCAGTTCTCAACAAAACTACAGGTATGCCATCCGCGTGGTACATCCCGATTCATGGTACATCCCGATTCCATCGGGGCGCATGCGGGATCCACCCGGCCGGCAGCATGGATTTGCTTCGCGGCTCTTCGAGTCCCGCTTTCGCCCCGATGTGATCGGGATGCAGGCACGGGAATGACAACCTCTCTGCTTCTGGACTCCCCGTTGTGCGTTCCTCCCCTTCGGCAGAGGGGAGGTCAGGAGGGGTTCGCCGCCCGGCTCTCACGCTCCGGGACTTCCACCATGTGAGCTCCCCGCTCCCCCGATGTACTCATCGGGGCCAACCCCCTCTTGGCACTATGCATTACCCATAAGTCAACGACGCTGGACTTGTCGACCAGAGCAGCACCG
>CAZJYH010000342.1:0-5629 GCA_964549365.1 uncultured Alphaproteobacteria bacterium | reverse complement strand
ACCATATGAACAGCATGAATGGGCTGGACACGACAAACGCGGCCGAGCCGCAGTCCGGGGGCTCGAACGCCATGAACGTGACGCAGGGGCGTTTGAAGATCCAGGTGCGCTCCAAGTTGTTCGGCCAGGAGGATCAGTGCTTCTGCGCGGTCTGCACGTGCAAGTGCAGCGTCTGCGTAAGCCGGTGTCGACCGATATAACCATAGCCTGCGGTCACACTCGTCGCGCCGAAGGGGTCAGGGAGCGCGAGCTCGGCAGGCAATAGCCGGTCGCCTCGCCGTGTCCCGTACAGGCGTTGATATTCGCATTCACGGCATTGGAACCGCGGGCATCCGACGCTTGGGAGCGAGCCCGTGCGGCGGCGGTATCCGTCCCGTTCGAGCAATACGCACTCCACGAGACGCCGGCGCCGGGCAATTTCGGCGGCGATTCGAGACGGTCGCATCGGTCGAATCCGCGGTCGGCCGGTGCGGTTCGTCTCGATGCCGTCGATTGCCGACGACTCAAGCCTGGATGACGCTCCCCGGCATATCCTGCCCGATTCGACATCCGGACGTCCGCGCCTCGACTGCCGCAACGCGGTGATCCGCTTCTATTATCGCATCGCGGAGGTTTACCATGAAGCTCGACGATTATTGCGAACAATTCGACCGTGTGCATTTCCCCGACGCACTCGAGCGCTCCCTCCCGGAGCGTGCTTCGGTGCAGGCTGCGCGCGCGGCGCTCGCCGACGCCGTGGTGGATGACGATTTTCTTGCCGACTGCATCGGGCATGAATTGATCCGGCTGGAGGAGGATCGGATGAAGCCGGGGTTGGCGCCGTTCCATACCGTCGATGGGCTTGGAATACGCCTGGCATTCGGCTACTGGCCGCCGGGCGCGACTGCCGGGCCGCACGAGCACACGTCCTGGACGATCACGGCGGTCTGCCGCAACGAGTTGCACGTCATGACGTTCGATCGTGATGCGTCGTATCTGGGCCGAACGCTTGTTCCGAAAAACCGCTTCGAAGCGACCGCCGGCCGCACGGGATTCATCTATGAGCCGTGCATCCACGAGCCGTGGAATCCGACCGCCGACTGGTCGCTTTCGTTCCATGTGCTCAGTCCGCGCGACGGGGAGCAGCTGGATGATTATTCGGAATGCATTCCCGAGCTCGTGAGTGAGCCGCTTGTGCCGGATCCCGATCATCCATATGCACGGGTGCTTGCGGTGCGAGGCAGGCATCGGTATGTGAGCGTGCTGGCGCGGATACTGGCGCACATGGAGGGCCCGCGCGCGGCGGAACTTCTGGAGAGTTGCGCGGCGCTCGGCTCATCGGCGACGCGGCGGATGATCGCTCGCCTGACGACGGGCGCGTGGGGCGGCGTGGAGGGTGTGCCGTGGATTCTCGAACGTGCGCATCCGGATCTGGTGCTCGACTATCGCAGCTCCGTGGACCTTGTGGCGCTGCATGCGGAGTCACCCGTCGGGATGGTGGAGGAATTGACGATCGGCGGCCCGGCGCGCGAGGCGATCGCGGCGGTGGCGAACGAGCCGATGTTCGATGTGCGATCGCTCCCCGGGAGTCTCTCGGAGGAAGAGCGGGCAGCGATCGCTCAAACACTCGAGGATACAGGATTGTTCAGGAGGATCAAGAGATGATATCGGATCTGGTTGAATCGGTGGAACGCGGGACGGACGCAACGGCACGCGAGGCGTTGATGTACGAGGCCCCGTTCCTGATCGAGAAATTACTGAAGGAAAAGATTGTCGAGAGCGCGGAGGAGGCAACGCTTCTTTTCCGCGAGGCGAAGCGCTATTTCGTGCTCGTTCATGAGGATTATCCGAACCTCTGGGAGATGTACTCCCTGCGGATCGATGAGGTCTGGCATCAGTTCGTGTTGTTCACGAACGAATACATGCTCTTCTGCCGTCGGTATTTCGGGAGATATCTCCCGCACGCACCAAGCAATGCGCCGATCCCGGAGGAGGTGGCGGCGATGCGCGTCGGCACGTTCGAAGGGTTCCGCGATCGATATCAGGAGCTGTTCGGTGAGGAACTTCCGGACGTCTGGTACGATGAGCGGAGCATCACGGTGAATCGGCGGGTGGTCAACGACTTCGTGAACGTCTGGACGTTCCGACACGACGGCGACACGATCGACATGCTGACGCCCGAGGGAAACATCCTGATTTCCGTGAGCGAATTTGCCCGTGAGGCGCTCGCGTTTGCCGTGGGCACCGGGGCCTATTATGTGCGCGAGCATCCGGGTGGCCTTGATGATGAGGAGAAGACGGCGCTCGTGTCGACGCTTGTGGCGTGCAACCTGCTTCGCGTGGCCCCCTGATCGTTGATGAGGGTGACGAAAGGGGTCGCCCGCCCGGATTGCCACGCATCGGATGCGCGGTGGTGCCGTTGGGGTGCCCCGCGCATTCGCAGTTGTGGCGTGGCCGAGAAAATGTCGCCCTCGCCTGCGTCGTCTCGGGCGACGTGAATGCGGACGGACCGAAAGATTTTTTTCAGAATAGCACGTGGGAGGTTGCAAACGGCGTCCCCCATGTGGTATGTTCTTTCAGGTCTGATGATGTGGGCGAAATTATTTCGATCGCATCCTTTCATTGTTCACTTCCCCCGGTACACTTCTCGCACTTCGCCGAGCAGGGCGCTGCTGTGCCCATACTGCCATGATCCGGTTGCGCGCGATGATTTCGGCGTTGCGCGAGGGTGATCGGTGTTTGCCACATCCATCCCCGTTGTAGAGCACCCCAGCAAGCACCATCGGGCGGAGACCCGATGATCGGAACCCGTTGTATCCGGCATCGAGACATCGAAATGCGTTGGATTACCGGCGGTGTGTTCGCCTCGAATGCGCCGGCTGCCGGCTCATGGCATTGATCCGACGCATGAGTGAACTCGGTGCAGGCCGTTCGCATTGGTCAACGGCGTCTCCGAGCCGCCCCGCGGTAACGCCACACTTGCAACCCAACATCATGAGGTACGATCATGAGGCGTGTATTACATCCACTCGTGCTTGCATTGCTTGTGCTCCCCGCAATCTGGTGCCGAACGTCGGCACAGCAGGCGCCCGATTCACCGAGGCCGACGGCGGGCCAATCGGGGAGCCTGGAGCTACTGTTGCGCGACGTCCTGGAACGTGACCGAGCGTTGATGCGTACGGCGAACGATCCGCAGGGAAAGGCCAGTCTTCCGAAGTGTGGCGCGAGCACCCCCGCCGCCCTCGGGCCGGCGCAACCCGTGCCGGGCGATCCGCAGGGGCGCATGGGCTGGCCGCTCGACAGCCAGTTCGACGACCAGGGAAACAAGTATGAAATCTGGTGTCTACAGCTGGCGGGGGGCGCGGGCAACTCCTACGGCGCACGGTATATCCCGAAGGTCGGTACTCCCGTTTGGATCGGAAAGTGCCCATTTGTCGGCGGCCGGAATTCGCACGGGAAGAACCCGACCAGCGACACGAACAGGAACGGTGAGCCGGACGGGTGGGCGAAAATCACGTGGAATTCGGAGGACAACGGTGGCGGCGGCCCGACCGACCCGAAGGATGACGACAAGGATTCGGGAAAGAAGGACTATCACTGGGAGTACGACCCAAGGGTCAACGTGTTGAAACGCTGGGAGACGAACGACGGGCGAAGGCTCCATCCCGACTCACCGGAGTACAACGGACCGGGCCTGAGCGACTTCGGCGGGCTGCTGGCGATCAATACACCGGGCGACCTTACAAACGACGACATGGCTGAATCGATGGTGGCGGTGATGTACGCCGACGGCGTTCCGATGCCGAACGGGCCCGGCACGCTGTGGCGGTACCAGATCGCGGCGGACAACCTTGTGGAGCACACGTCGACGATCCTCAAGTTCGGGGACCGACTTTCCGTTGCCGCCTCCGGCGTGTACCTGGCGGCGGCGCCGCCGTCGTGGGTGATCATCATGACGCCCACGTACGTTACCTGGGAGTATCGAGGTCCCGATCTCAATTTGAGCACCTCAGTGCCGATTACCGGATTCCAGATCTCCTCGACCGCGCCGAGCGGAACGATGAACTGGATCGCCTACAGCGCGGCCTCGAACGGCACGTTCGACATGGACGGCTCGCTCCCCGGCCCGCAATACGTTGCCGGCGCGCGCCCGTCCCCCTCGGTGATCAACGGCAACCTGAGCGTGTATCCGAACCCGGTGCACGGTTCCTTCGTCTCCGAGTTCCTGTTGCTCTCCGATGCGGACGTGACCATGGAGCTGTATGATATCGAAGGCAAGCTCGTGCGGAAGCTGTACGGAGGGCATGCCGAGGCGGAGAAGCTGCATCGGGTACAGGTGCCGGAGGGAATCCTCACCCCGGGGACGTACATCGTGAAGCTCCGGACCGGTGAAGAGGTGCATGTGCAGAAGATCGTGGTGGTCGAATAGGATTGCCTCGACGCTTCCGGTATGATTTGACCGAACGATCCGCCGGCCCCGCAACTCGCGGGCCGGCGGATTCCGTTGGTGCCCGGCCCGGCGGCACTGTGGCTGGCATGGCGTCTGCTGTGGTGAGGGGGAGGACATGCATTCAGAATGACGAATGCTGAATGCGAAACCGCGTCGGCTGCGGGGCCCAAGGGCCAGGTCCAAAGTTCAAAGTTCAAAGTTCAAAGTGCAAAGTGCAAAGTGATCGGCCTGTAGGTGTATACCGGCAGAGTGTACAGTGAATGGCCGAGCACCAAGTGCCAGGCACTAGGTTCTAAGCCCCAAGTTCCCCGGGCCGAGGGTGCGGGAGTGGATCTGTATACTTCACGGGTTTGCTCCCATAACCACGACAAGAATTTCACCGCGGAGGAACGCAGAGACGAAGTCCCCATCACCCGCAATCGAACTTCCCGATCGCCTCTTGTTAACGAGTATTTGACTTTGTATACTCCTCACCGCACTTCTGACCGACGCTCCGACCCGACTCCGGGGCGCCCACGCAAGCTTCAATCGCGATACTCAATTAGAACGGAGGTACACTGTGGCTGCCGAGATCACCAGCGATAAGATCCGCAACATTGTACTTGCTGGCCACGGAGGGTCCGGAAAGACCACCCTGGCCGAAGCCATGTTGTTCGCGGCGAAGGAGACCAACCGCATGGGGAGTGTTGCCGAGGGGAACACCGTCAGCGATTACCATCACGACGAGATCGAGCGCGGTATCTCGATCACCCTTGCGGCGATGCATTGTATGTGGCGGGGCTGCAAGCTCAACATCCTCGACACCCCGGTCTTTCCCGATTTCATCGGCGAGACCAAGTCCGCCGTGCGAGTGGCCGATACGATGGTGATGACGGTGGACGCATCCGCCGGCGTCGGCTTCGGCGCCGACTCCGCATGGGAGTTCGCCGAGGAGTCATCGGTTCCGGTGCTCTTCGTTCTGACAAAGGTCGGTGTGGAGGCCGCGCACTTCGAGGAGACGCTTCAATACCTCCGGGAGCATTTCTCGCGCGACGTTGTGCCGTTGGAGTATCCGGTCTACGAGAACAAGGCGTTGACGGCGATGGTGAACATTCTGTCGATGAAGTGCATGAGCTTCGCCGAGGACGGCAGCGGATCGCATTCGGATTCCGCCGACATCCCCGCCGACGTTCGTGCGCGCTGTGAGGAGCTGCGTACATC
>CAZJYH010000341.1:0-5637 GCA_964549365.1 uncultured Alphaproteobacteria bacterium | reverse complement strand
CGGCGTGGGTCCGGAAGATCCCGACCGGCTTGCCGGACTGCACGAGCAGCGTCTCGTCGGTCTCCAGGTTGCGCAGGGCGTCGAGGATGGCGTCGAAGCACTCCCAGTTGCGGGCGGCGCGGCCGAGACCGCCGTAGACGATGAGCGCGCCGGGATGCTCGGCAACCTCGGGGTCGAGGTTGTTCTGAATCATCCGATAGGCGGCCTCGATCTGCCAGCTCTTGCAGACGCGTTCGGAGCCGCGCGGAGCCCGCACGATGCGATCGCTGATGCGCGTGCCGATCGGCTGCCCCACTGCTGCATTGGTTTCCATAGGGTGCTTGCTCTACCTGAGGATTGTCGACGTTGACAGAATTGACGGCCAATTTACCCGATTCGCTCCAGACGACGGCAACGATAAATGAGCCGTCCCGCGCGCAAGGCCACGGCGCGTTCGCCGGTGGAACGCACTGCGACGGAGGGCATGTTCCCGCATAGGATGTTCGGTGAGAATCGGCAGCGCGGCCCCCCCTCCACAATTCCCCGGATCGTCGTAGTTTCCACGCCATCGTCATGCAGGCGGCCGGCGCCGGCCCGGTGCGCGGCGGCATACTTTCCCCTTCGATCGAAACCTATGGCTCAGTTGATCACACGCAATTGGATGGGCGGCCTGTTTGCGGCCGCCGTTGTGCTCGCATCGGTCGCAATGGCCGGATGCGGAGCCGCCGGCACCGCGCAGAGCTTTTTCATGGTGAACAAGAACACGCAGGCGATCCTGCGCGACACGATCACAGCCGGCGGCACACGGAGCTTCCTGCAGAACCCGCAGGACTCGGTGCACGGCATCATACGGCTTGCGCCGGTTGAGGCACTGAGCCTTCACGAGGTGGCGCTGCCGGCAAACCCGAACGCGAATCCGCCGTTCAATTCGCCGCACAAGCTGATGGTCCCGACCGGATTCACCTTGAGCCTGTACGCTTCCAACCTGAACCGCCCGCGCGATCTGGCATTGCGCGAGGACGGCACGCTCTTCTACAGCGACTTCGACGGCAAGGTGATGGCGATCACGCCGGACGGCGCACAGCACACGATCGCGCAGGATCTGAAGTCGCCGCATGGGCTCGAGCTGCACAACGGCGCGCTCTTCTTCACCGACGAGACGCGGCTGTTCCGCTACGACTTCAGCTCACCGACGTCGGTCAACGGCACCACGAAGCTGCTGAGCGAGAAGCTCCCGACCGGCTCGATGCATTACACGCGCGCGATCCGCTGGGTGGCCAACGACAAGCGGTTCTATATCGCCATCGGCTCCACCGGCAACAAGAACATCGAGGACGACAACTCACACGCGACGCTGCTCCGCATCTCGGAGACGGGAGGTGTTCCCGACGCGGCGACGCGCGGCGGCCTTCGCGACGTGGTGGCCATGGACGTTCACCCCGAAACGGGAGACCTGTGGGGCGTCGACAACGGCACGGAACTGCTCTCGCCGTTGCTGCCGCCGACGGAGATCAACATCATGAAGACCGGAAAGCACTACGGTTGGCCGTTCTTCTACTCGCAGAATTTCCGCGATCCGGATTACGAGGATGCCACGCTTGCGAAGTACTCGCGATTCCCGGCAAGCCCGGTGCCGCCGGTGGTGGAACTCGAGGGGCACGCGGAGGCGCTTGGAATGCGTTTCTACGAAGGGACGACATTCGGGGCCGACTGGAAGAACGCGATGATCATCACGCTGCACGAGTCGGCGAAGGTGGTGCGCGTTCGTGCCGGAAGCGACGGATCGAACGGCCGACAGGCGGATTTTATCACGGGATTCGAGGAGTTCGATGCCGACGGGAAGAGCTCGATCTGGGGACGCCCGGTGGGGGTGGCGATCTCGGCGGACGGCCGCACCGTGTATATCAGCGACGATCGCGCCGGCGCGATCTACAAGGTCACGAAACTGTAACCGCTTGCATTGCCATTGCGCGGAAAGCCCAAGGTTTCGTAGAATAGCGGCGCTGTACCGAGCGGAGGATTCGGTGTATACCAACAGACTACAAGACGGAAGATTCTGACGACGATGCGATTCACTGTGCGTGATATTGCCGAGACGATGCGACGCGTGTTCAAGAACTCGTTCGGGCTCGAAGAGCCGGAGGGGGACACGCTGCTCGCAATGGATACGGAGGTGATGCTCCCGGCGCGCGTGATTCTCTACAACGACGAGGAACATACGTTCGACGAGGTCATCATCCAGTTGATGAAGGCCACGGGCTGCTCGATGAACGAGGGGGAGCAACTGGCGTTCGAGGTTGATTCCTACGGTCTGGCGTGTGTGTTCGAGGGGGAGATGACCGATTGCCTCCGCGTGAGCTCGGTGTTGGAGGAGATCAGCCTTCATACCGAGGTGAAGTTCTGACAGCCGGGGGCCCGGGGTAAGATGCGGGCTCGCAGCCGCGTCCGATACTCTGTGGCAATATCCTGCCGCCGGCCTCGTCGGTTAGCGCAATGCCGTCGCGCCAGGGCAATCGTGCCTGGTTCGCGATACACATAGTTCATTCACAACAGACACATACCAGTTCACGGAGAAGGTCTATGATGAAGCGTTTTGCAATGTTTGCGATGGCTGCCGGCCTGATGCTCGGCGCCAACTCGGCGTATGCACAGTGCAGCGGCGAGAAGGCCTCGCACTGCGGCGGAAAGGAGAAGAGCTCCTGCTGCTCCCAGAAGAAGGGGGCTACGCTCTCGCAGATGAAGGTCGTCACGAAGGGCCAGCTCGCCTCGCTGCTCCAGAAGGGGAGCGTGACGGTGGTGGATGCCCGCGACGAGAGCTCGTTCGCCTCCGGCCACATCGACGGCGCGATCAGCTTTACCAAGGCTTCGCTGCCGGCCGACAAGAGCACGAAGCTGGTGTTCTACTGCGGCAGTGAGCGTTGCCCGCTCTCCACGCAGGCGGCGAAGAAGGCGATCGAGATGGGCTACACGAACGTGATGGTCTATCGCGGCGGCTGGTCGGCTTGGAACAAGAACAGCTGATCCTGCTCCCGGACGATACGCTTGAAAAGATGAAGCCCGCTTCGAGATCACTCGAAGCGGGCTTTCCTTTTCAAGGCTGTCGAAAGGGCGCCTCAGTTCTTCTTGTACGGCTGCTTCAGATATTTCTCGGCGGCGGCATGCGCGCCGTCGAGATCATCCATATCCAGAACATCCTCGTAGCGGCTGACGGCCTCCGAGCGCAGGCCGAGCATATCGTAGGCATACCCCATCTTCAGAGTCGCCATGGTGTTCCATGCGCCGTCGTCCTCTCCGAAGCGGCGGCTCAACTTGTCGCACTCCTTGAACAGATCGATCGCGCTCTGGTAGTTGCCGCTGCGCAGCCGCACATCGCCGAGATAGTACAGCCCCTGGCGCGCACTGGAAAGCTCGTAGCCGGGGGCGCGGCCCTTGACGCGGCGAAGGATCTCGGTGTACATGCTGTCGGCATTGGCCCAATCCTGCACCATGTAGTAGTTGCGTGCAAGGAAGCGATGGAACACGGAGTTGCCGGGGTACTGCGCGTGCAGCTCCTGCGCCACCTGCAGCGCGCTGCCGTAATCCTTCTCCCAGAGCGAGAGCACTTCCAGCAGCGAGTACTTGGCCTCGGTGGAGGCGTAGGTTGCGCGCTGCCCCGCGATGCGGAGCATGGTGATGCCGATCTTCTTGTCGCCCGGCGGGAGGAAACCGATGGCCCCCTTCGCGAACGGGTACTGCTCGGGGATATAGGCGCCGAGGTAGTTGTACAACCCCGAGCCGAGCAGGATATCGCTGTTGCTGGGCGCCAGGCGCTGGCAGCGCAGGATGATGTCGTAAGCCTCCTTCCCTTCGGTGGCGGCCGACACCCAATCGAGCAGCGACGCTCCGCTGAAGTTGCGCAGCACCAGCAGACGCGCGCGATAGCCGAGCGCCGACCCCTTGAAGAACAGGCCGATGATGTCGTTGCGGTTGACATCCAGACGCTTGTCGCATACTTCCACGACGCGATCGATGCGCTTGTTGAACGACTTTGAGAAGCGATCGACCTTGGTATCCACCGAGGAGTTCGGGACGATCCGCCACCAATCCACCAGCGCCAGCAGGAAGTATCCGGCCGGGTGTTCGGGCTTCTGCTGAACCAGCACGTTGAATACGGAATCCGCCTCGGCGTAGCGAAGGTTGTACATGGCGTCGGTCCCCTGCTTCACCAGCGCCGTCGCCTTGGCATCGAGCAACACCCAGCCGCCGGTCTCCTGCGCGTTCAGAATACGTACGCCCAACGCCACAAGGCAGACCAGCCCCAGGGCACACGCGCGAGCTATGAAAATCCTCATCGATCTATCTCCTGATTCAATCGCCCGCGATGATTGCCATCCGGGCACCGTATCATATCAACGGCGTTGTAGACGCGGAACCCTGCGTCAGGTTTTGCCGCACGGCTACGACGACGCATCACGCCGGTCGTCACACCATCGGTTCGCCGCGCACCCCACACGCTTCCGCGCCGTCAGGTTCAAACCATTCGCAGTTCAGGAGCCGACTTCACGCCGCAGAACTTTCCCGGAACGGCGCGCAACCTCGTCCCAGAACAGTTGCGCATACAGGTACGGTGCATATGTGAAGGCCGGAAGTCGCGCCAGTGCCCACAGGCCGGCAAACACGGCGACCAGACCGGTCACGCCCCCCTCCGGACCGAACGGACCGCCGGTGAGGATCGCAGCGCCGGAGCCGCCCGTACGCCAGAACGAATCGCCGAACTGGTAGCCGCTGACCATCACACCGACCACCTTTGCAAGGAACAGGTTCCACGCAACATGCGCGCCGATCGGCAACCAGAGCGATCCGGTGCGAAGATAACCGAACGCGAAAAAGATACCGGCGGCAAAGACCACAATCGTCGACATGACGTTCGCGTTGGGGTTGGCGACGTGTGCTGCGGAGAACAGCGCGGCCGAGAGGAGCGTGGCCGACACCGGTCCGAGGACTTCGACACCCCGTTGAAAGATATACCCGCGGAACAGGATCTCCTCCCCTGCCGCATTGACGATCATCGGCAGTGTCCACCACCATATGTCGCTCAGGCTCCACGCCTCGGCCGGATGCACGCCAGCGATCAACGCAACCGGCGCCCAGGCGCACAGCGCCATCGCGAGGCCGAGCAGCACACCCAGGCCAAGCTCACGCCCGGCCCAGCGATGCAACCCCAACCCGACCCAGCCGGCCGGGCGCCGGTCGAAATATCGCACCACAAGCAGCGTGGCCGCGAGCACGCAGGCATACTGCGCGCTCAACGGTCCCATCAGCCCGACGCCGTCGTATGGAATGATGTGCCCCACGACGTAGAGAATCATCAACAGCACCACGGCGAAGACGGCGGTGCCCACCAGATTCTTCGGGATGCTGCGCCTTGCCCAGAAATCCATGCGGGAGTTTATGATGATGACCGAAGCGACGCAAGGAGGCACGGGTTCGGAAGTCGTCCGAACCGACCGAACCGTAAGATCGAACCCGGGCCGTCATGCCCGCGGGCGCCACCGGAAGATCGGAGTCTAACCGAGAGAATGCGCGGCGCAAACCGGCAAGCGCTCAGTACGTCGGGATGGAATTGTCGACCTCCCGGCTGTACCTATCGATTACGCCGGTGAGATTTAGAACATCCTC
>CAZJYH010000340.1:0-5650 GCA_964549365.1 uncultured Alphaproteobacteria bacterium | reverse complement strand
CCACGATCACCCCACGCCCACGCCCCGGCATCGTGCCGCGCACCGGCTGGTATCCGTGGAACAACTGGTGCAGCATTCCGGTGCCGCGCGTCTCGGTCAGGAACATGCTGCGGAATCCGATCAACCCACGCGACGGCACCACGAACTCGAGGCGTGTGGAGCCGTTGGCCGACTGCATGTTCGTCATCTCGGCGGTGCGACGCCCGAGCATCTCGATCACCGTGCCGGCGTGCTCGTCATCGACATCGATCACCACCTGCTCCACCGGTTCGCACTCCACCTCGTCCACGGTCTTCAGGATCACCTCCGGGCGGGAGACCTGGAACTCGTAACCCTCGCGGCGCATCGTCTCGATCAGGATCGCCATCTGCAGCTCGCCGCGCCCCTTCACGATGAACTCGTCGGGGCTCTCGGTCTCCTCAACGCGCATCGACACGTTGGTGCGCACCTCCTTCATCAGGCGGTCGCGCAGGTTGCGGCTGGTGACGTACTTCCCCTCGCGCCCGGCGAACGGAGAGTTGTTCACCATGAACATCATCGAGATCGTCGGCTCGTCGATCGTCACGTACTGCAGCGCCTTCGGGTCCTCACCGGTGGCGATCGTCTCGCCGACATTGAAGTCGTCCGAGCCGGCCATCGAAACGATCTCGCCGACACGTGCCTCCTCGGTCTCGACGCGCTTCAGCCCATCGAACGTGAAGAGCTTCGTCACCTTCAGCTTCTCGGCCACCCCCTCGCCGGCCATCCGATACACCCAGTCCCCCTGGCGAACGCTTCCGTGGAAGACGCGGCCGATCGCCAGGCGCCCGAGGTAATCGCTCCAGTCGACCGACGCAACGATCATCTGGAAATCTCCGTCGGCAACGCCCCCCGGCGGCGGAACGTGATTGACGATCAGATCGAACAGCGGCGTCAGATCGTGCTCCTCCCCTTCGAGATCGAGCTTCGCGATCCCCTCGCGGCCGTTCGTGTAGATCACCGGGAACTCCAGCTGCGAATCGTCGGCGCCGAGGCTGAGGAAGAGCTCGAACACCTGATCGAGCACCTCGTACGGCCGTGCATCCTTGCGGTCGATCTTGTTGATCACCACGATCGGCTTGAACCCCAGCTCCAGCGACTTGCGGAGCACGAACTTCGTCTGCGGCAAAGGTCCTTCGGCTGCATCGACGAGCAGCAGCACGCCGTCGACCATGATCAACGTGCGCTCCACCTCGCCACCGAAATCGGCGTGGCCCGGCGTGTCAACGATGTTGATCTTGATGTCGCGCCAATGAATGGCGGTGTTCTTCGCCATGATGGTGATCCCCTTCTCACGTTCGAGATCACCGGAATCCATCACGCGTGTAGCCACCTGCTGATTCGAACGGAACGTGCCGCTCTGTTGCAGCAACTTGTCGACCAACGTCGTCTTGCCGTGATCGACGTGTGCGATGATGGCGATGTTTCTGATGTCGTCGCGCCGCAGCATGAAAAACCCCTCAAGGCCGGGTGTACGGAATGATTGCTTTTATACGAGCCTTGCAAGCTACGATGCCGGCTGCACCCCGAAAAGGGCCGTAACATGTCGGTACACGGCGGCGGGCCGCGTTCCAAATGCAAAGTTCCGAGTGCCAAGTGCCAAGTTCACCGTACCAGGTGCCGATACGACGGGGCGGTGAACGCCGACCGCTGCGTACCTGGCAGGAGCATGTAATGCCGGGTGCAACGCTGCGATGCTCTCCAGGTGCCAAGCACCAAGGACCATGCACTACGCTCTAAACACTAAGGACCATGCCCCCGGCCATTCGCGCCCCGCGCCCTGTCCGAGGTGCCGACGACGTAACGGATCGCCGGGCAACGAGTATATTGAGCGGACTGCACCCAAAACATCATCAGGATTTTCATTCATGTTAGCTCGCTCATACCTGATCTTCTCCCCCGCCATCCCGAACGAGGTTGCCGCCGCCGAACTGAATCAGCGGCAGACGATCCCGTTAGCGTGGGCGTTCGCGCTGGCCTCACCCACAACCAGCCTGAACGTCACGGACGATCATGTGTATTTCTCAACCACCGTCGGCGACGCGCTCGCGATGCTCGATCGCGGCCTTGCGGCCTGGAGCTACAACAGCTACTTCCGCGACACGCTCGCCCCTGTCGGCGTGTTCCGCGACTGGCTTGCAACGCGCCCGGCCGACACACGGATGTATGTGAACATCACCGATCTCATCAAGCGCGCCCCCAACGCCAAGCAGGACATCGAGGAGCTGCGGCGCCTCAGTGAAAAGGTGGATCTGGCGTTCGCGGAGGCCGAGGTGAAGCACTTCACGAACTTCGTGCAGGAACTGCGCAAGCTCTCCTACCCGCTCGTCACCGTGCCGATCACCGGCGACCGTGAGGTGGACATCGAGATCCTCTCGTTCGAGATCCGCGACACCGACAGCGTCGAGGCCGAGATGGCGCTGCAGATCGTCGGTTCCGACCGCGCCGGCACACTGCTGGAGAAGGCCACCGAATCGATCAAGCTGCGCAAGGGAAAGCTCGCCGAGCCTGTCGCCGCCGAAGGGGCCCGCAGCCACCTGAAGCTCTTCACGGCCAATCTCGACGAGGCCCGCGAACTCCTCGTGGACGAACTGGGCTGCAGCGTGCTCCGCGAGTCACCCGGACGCATGGTGATGCGAGCGCACGGCCACGAGTTCCTTCTGGTGAAGCTCGAAGAGGAGCGCACGACAACGCCGGAGGAGTAAGAGGAGGGAACGACGAGGGAAGATGGAAGATCGAGGAAGAACGGGACGCGATCGCGCGCTCGTTCTTCCTCGTTTCATTTTCGGCGTGACGCTCGTTCGAGCCCCGAAGAAGCCAACGGCCACGTGCGCGGGCCTGGAAGCCCCTCACCCCGGCGTCCCCGCCATCCCTTCGTGCTCCCCCACGCTCCCCTCCTGCGTCCGCTTCTTCAGGCGCTTGAACTGTTGTTCGATCTCGTGAAGCTCCTCATCGGAGAGATTCTCCAGATCGACCAGTCGGTTGCGCGCCCCCTCCATGCTGCTGATCAACTCGTCCAGCTTCAGATGCACGGCGCGCGAGTCGCGGTTCTGCGTGTTCTGAATCAGGAACACCGCGAGGTATGTGAAGACCGTCGTCCCGGTGTTCACCACCAGCTGCCATGTGTCCGAAAAGTTGAACAGCGGTCCGCTGGCCAACCAGATGAGAATCAGAATCACGTTCGCCACGAAGAGCCAGGGCGACCCCAGCATGTTGGCGGTCCAGACGGAGAATGTTCGGAAGGTATCGTTGAGCTTCATCGCAGAAATCCTGATCCTACGGGGCTGCCGCCCCAGGCCTGTCATCTGGTCCGGCGACGACGCACACCCCACCCCCTGCCTCGCTCGGCTCGAGGAGCGGTCGGTGAGAATTCTCGCGGACACGTGTGTTTTGGTGGTGCGGCGCATTCACGATAGGCACGCACCGCACGACTCCGAGGGCAAGGTACCAAGCCCCGCAGATTGTTTTCCGAAAATCCCATCGCCATGCGACACCCCAACGCTTCGACCGGCGGTCATCGATCGCCAAACGTTCCGCCCTCGGGCGCCGGCCCCACATTGAGCGCGGCATTCAGCCGACCGCCCAGCATCAGGGAATACTCGGGAGCGTGGACCGAGCGCACGGCGGCACATCTCCTGCGCCGCACGATCGTCGCGCCCACGCACGAGGAGCTCACCGCCGCCGCCGCGATGAACATGCACGACCTCGTGGATCGACTCCTCGCCGACGACGCCGCTCCCCCGCCGCCGCCGAGGTATGTCGGCGAGTGGATGGCCGCCGACACCGCCTACTACGACAGCGTCAACTTCGAGATGACGCGCGCGTTGGCCGACGAGCTGCGCCGCTGGTGGTGTGCGTTGATGATCACCGGCTCCCTGTCGGTCAGGGAGCGCATGGCGCTCTTCTGGCAGAACCATTTCCCCACGGACATCTCGATCACGCGCGACGCGCGATTCAACTATATCCAGGCACAGATGCTGCGGGCCGGCGGCCTTGGAAGCTTCAAGGAGCTGGTGCGGAACGTCACCACCGACAAGGCCATGCTCTGGTATCTCGACGGGAAGCTCAACAAGCAGGGGACGGATCTGAACGAGAACTACGCGCGCGAGCTGCAGGAACTCTTCACGATCGGCATCACCGACAACGACGGCAACCCCAACTACACGCAGCACGATGTGCGCGAGGCGGCGCGCGTGCTCACCGGCTGGGGGTTCAACGGCCCCGGCTTGAGCGGAACGGTGGAGTGCCCGCCCTGGTACGGCCACGACCCGACCGACAAGGTGGTGTACGGCCGCACGATCACGGGACGCGAATACGGTGAGGCGGAGCTGGACGATCTGCTCGACGTGATCTTCGACCACGAACAGACGGCGCGCTATGTGATCCGCAAGCTCTATCGGTTCTTCGTCTACACCGACGCACCGATGACGCCCTCCTTTCGTCTGGATGACTCGATCGAATCCGGAATCATCGCTCCGCTGGCGGCGGAGTTCAGGGCGAACAACTGGAGCATCAAGGCGGTGTTGCGACGGCTGTTCACGAGCGATCACTTCTACGATCCCGCCCTGCGCGGGGCCTTGATCAAAAGCCCCGTGGATCTGATGATCGGTGCGGCACGTTCGCTGCGAACGCCCGGCATGCCGACGCCGGATGACGGCCTGACACAGTATCTGCATGCCTGCGCGAAGACGCTCGGACAATGGCTATACATCCCGCCCGGCGTGCAGGGATGGCAGTTCTATCGCACGTGGATTTCCAGCACGACCCTGCCGCAACGGCGCGCCTTCACCGACGGGCTGATCGACGGCACCGACGTGCGCTATCGCGAGATGCCGCCGGGCGCCTTGAACGGCATCCCGGTGACGACGCAGGCCACCGCTCGCGTCGACGTGCTCGCGTACGCGCGCGCGTTCGATGGTTTCAACGGCGATCCGGATCTCCTCATCGGCGGCATTGCGGCCCACCTGCTTCCGAATCCGCCCTCCTCCCGACTGCTCGGGCAATTGACCGCGGCGCTGCTGCAGGGCGGGCCTGCATATGAATGGGCCGGCCTGCACGAGGCGATGAAGGAGGCGCGGCTGCGCGCGATGATGAAGTTCCTGATGCGCTCGGCCGATTACCAGCTGATGTAGGGGCACGTCGACCGCCCCGGGCCACCGCCGTGGTATGCGCCGCGCCGCCGGTTGAGTCAACACGTCCACGCCAAACAACACACCCTGATGAAACGCAGAACATTTCTCAAGAGCATCGGAGCGGGGCTCACCATCCCCTTCAGTTTCGGCGGCACTCACTTCAGTGCGCTCGCTCGAGCCGCCTGGGCCGGAAGCCCCCTGATATCGGGCAGCGAAGCCGATCGCGTTCTGGTGATCGTGCAGATGGAAGGCGGCAACGACGGCCTGAACATGCTCATCCCCGTGGAGGATGATCGATACTACAACGCACGCCCGACGATCGCCATCGCAAAGCAGGACGCGCTGCCGTTGCGCGGGAACGATCTCCTTCGATTTCATCCGGCGCTGCCGGGCCTGCGGCGGATGTACAACGAGGAACGGCTCGCGGTGGTGACCAACATCGGCTACGACAACTACTCACTCTCACATTTCAGCGGCACCGAGATCTGGAACACCGGCTC
>CAZJYH010000339.1:0-5656 GCA_964549365.1 uncultured Alphaproteobacteria bacterium | reverse complement strand
GCGATCATGGGCCGCATCGCATCCGAGCTGGCCGAGGCCCACGGTGTGACGAACACGAACGCGGAGGAGCTGCAGCGCCTGCGCGACGCGGCCGAACGGGCGAAGCAGGCGCTTTCGTTCACCGACGAGGTCGAGATCGCCGTCGAACTTTCCGGCCATGGCGTTACGTATCGTCGGGTCTGGACGCGCTCGGAACTGGAGGCACTCGCCGCACCGATCGTGGAGCGAACCGCGGGCCCGTGCCGCGGAGCGCTGCGCGACGCGGGGCTGACCCCGGCCGACATCGATGCAGTGGTTCTGGTGGGCGGCTCGACGCGCATGCCGCTGGTGCGGCGCACCGTGGCGGAGTTGTTCGGGCGCGAACCGTTCGACTCGTTGAACCCGGACGAGGTGGTCGCCCTCGGCGCGGCGATTCAGGCCGATGTCCTCAGCGGCAATCGGCGCGATACGTTGTTGTTGGACGTGGTGCCGTTGTCGCTCGGCATCGAGACCGTGGGGGGCATGATGTCCACGCTGATCACCCGCAACACGACGATCCCGACACAGGTGCGCGAACACTACACCACGTTCGTGGACAATCAGACCGGCATCAACATCAACGTCTTCCAGGGCGAGCGCGAGTTCGTGAAGGACAATCGCGAGCTTGCATCGTTCACGCTCGGCCCCCTCCCGCCGCTGCCGGCAGGCATGCCGAAGATCGAGGTGACGTTCACGATCGATGCCGACGGGATATTGCGGGTGCATGCCCGCGACATGCGCACCGGCGCCGAACAGGGGCTCGACGTGCGGCCCAGCTACGGACTCACCGAGGCCGAGATCGAGCGGATGCTGCGGGAGTCGCTCGAGAACGCGCAATCCGACATCGCCGCCCGGATGCTCGCCGAGGCCCGCGCGGAGGCCGAGACGTTGACGACCGCCGCATCGAAGACGATGGAGCGGCACCACGACCTGGTCGAGGCGGGCGAACGCGCCACTATTCAGGAGATTCAGACCCGCCTGGCAGCGGCGACGGCCGGAGCCGATCATCGGTTGATCCGGGCGATCACCGAGGAGCTGGAACGCGCCACCGAACCATTGGCGCAGCGTGTGCTGAACCGATCGGTGCAAACCACGCTTGCCGAGCGTAATATCGGCGAGATCTGAGGCGTCTGAGAGGAGCATGCGCACCGGCGATCCGCTTCGGCGATCCGCTTCGGCGATCGGCATCCACGGCCGGACGTTCTCCGGTGAGCGAGCACCTTGTTCGCACCGACAAGATGCCCGAAACGGGGTGCCGGCGGTCGATTTCCGACGCCCTGAGCCATACGCAAGGTTGAGGGCATTCGGGCTTCTCGGATCATGGCTTTCGGAGGGCGCCCTCATCGGAAACACATTGATTGACGGTCGACAAAGTGTTATTATCACGCTTCCCGTAGAAGTTTTTTACGGGGCGTAACGAATCATGTACATCATGACGTTGTGCATCACCGTCCTCCAAGTGAGCACGACAACAACGGAAAGGCTCTTCTCTCCGAAATCATAAACCTCATTTCACCTTAATCCTGGAGTTTTCGCATGTCACATGCTTACAGAACAGTCCAGCGCGTCATGACGTTGCTGGCCTTGCTCCTGTTGGTGGCGGCGAGCAAGGGGATTGCTCAATGGGCGGCTGCTCCTCCCATACCCCAGAATCGCACGGCCGGCATGCCGGTCGCGGTCAACGGCAAGCTCTACTTGTTCGGCGGCTCCCCGGAGCTCGAGATCGGTCTGTTCAGCATCGCGTCGGGTTCTTCGAACACCGCGTGGGTGCTGAATCAGGGCGGCTCCTCCTGGAGTCAGCTCGCGGCAATGCCTGACGCCCGTTCGGGCGGCTACGCTGCGGCCCTCAACGGAAAGATCTACATCCTGGGCGGCTCGCGCATCGTGAGCAACCAGATCCAGTTCGCTACGTCGGTGCTCGAGTACGACGCGACGACGAACAAGTACACGGCGAAGTCGAATATGCCGGTGCCCCTTACCGCATGCGCGGGAGCGGTCGTCGGCAGCAAGATTTACCTGCTCGGCGGCGCCACCGTCGCGAGCGGTCGCCTTTCGATCAGCAACACCGCCCTCATGTATGACGTCCTCACCGATTCGTGGACTCAGCTCGATCCGATCCCGTATGCGGCCGTGTGGCCGTCGGCGGTCGGCATCAACAGCGACGTCTACCTCGTCGGCGGCGTCACGGGCAACGGCACCACCCGCAACGTCTACAAGGGCGCAGCCGGCGGTGGTCCGATCACGTGGGCGAAGGTGAAGGATCTCCCGATCCCGATCGGCCAGGAAGCCGTCGGCGTGCTTGGGAACAAGATGTATGTCTCGGGCGGCCAGAACGAGAACGGCTTCTCGAAGAAGACCTATTTCTATGATGCTCCGACCAACGCCTGGACCTCGTCCTACGCGTTGCCGAATCCGACCGCCAGCAACTACGGTCTGATCAACGACGGCACGTCGATCTACTTCGTCGGCGGCACGAACACGAAGAACGTCTGGAAGCTCAGCGAGGGCCCGGCGAAGCCGATCGCCACGGTCACCCCGCTCAGCCAGTACGTCACGGTGAAGACCGGCCAGTCGCAGAACGTGGTGATCAGCATCACGAACGACGGTGTGGCTCCGCTCAGCGGTGCCTTCGTGATCCCGCCCGCGGCACAGACCTGGCTCAGCACGCCGAACACCTCGGTGAACAACATCGCCGGTGGTGCCACGACGACCGCAACGTTCCAGGTCGGCAGCCCGTCGGTGGTTGCAGGCAACTACAGCACCACGGTGCAGTTCCAGAGCAACGACCAGGCACACAACGACATTCCGATCACCATCAACCTGTACGTCCGTGATGAGCTGGTTTCCCAGCCCACCAAGGTCCTCATCGAGGAAGGCACCGGAACGTGGTGCGGTTGGTGCCCGTACGCCCATGATATCCTCCATGATATCGAAGAGGCGAAGGGTGACCAGGTGATCGCGCTTTCGTATCACGGACCGGTCGGCAGCGGCGATCCGTGGACCTCGTCGGCGATCGATCAGGTTCTGAACACGCTCGGCCTCAGCGGCTATCCGAATGCCTCGTTCCAGCGTTGGCTGCTCCCGGGTCAGTCCGCGCAGATGGTCGATCGTGGCAGCTTCGCCACGTCGGTCGACCAGGTTCTCACCGCGCAGCCGAACGCTCCGGTGAAGCTCGAGGTTGTGGAGTATTCGTACGACGCCGGCACCAAGAACGTGACGGCGAAGTTGAAGCTCACCGGCGCGGTTGCGATCCCGCTGAACAACATCGATCTGAAGATCAACGCCGTCGTGTCGCAGGACAGCATCGTCGGCGATCAGACGAAGTACTACTCCGACGGCAGCCCGACCGATCACTTCACGGATTACCTGCATCGCCATGTGGTCCGTACGCTGTGGCCGGACAACCTTGGCCAGACGATCAACGTCCCGGCCGAAGCGTTGCAGGACAACGTTCTGCTGCCGAGCAGCGACGTGATGATCAACGTCACGTTCAAGGCGACGACGGATGATGCCAACAAGTCAACGGCGGTGTTCTTCGTGCACCTGGTCTCCGGCAACACGCTGGGCCCGGTGCTCCAGGCCGCCAGCGTTCCGCTGACGGCGAACATCACCGGCGGCGGCGGCACGACCTCGTTCGCGGTCAACACGCCGACGATGACGAAGGCGATCTCGGCCGGCGACAGCACCGCGTTCACCACGACGGTGCAGAACACGGGCACCAACCCGGTGACCGTCACGATCAGCCGCACGGTCAACTCGCTTCCGGATGCCGGATGGCAGAGCTACTTCTGCGAAGGAAGCGCTTGCACCGATCCGTCGGAGAACGGCATGGCTCCGCTCACGATCGCTCCGGGCCAGAGCAAGACGATCACCGTGAAGGTGAAGTCGGGCGCGGCCGGTACCGCCAAGGTGAAGCTCCGCTACGCGGGGAACAACGGCACCAACACGGACCAGGAGTACACCGTCAACGCTTCCTCCGAAGGTGGCGTCGAGAGTGCCGTCGCGGGGAACAATGGCCTCCTGTTGGCGGCCAACGTCCCGAACCCGGCCTCCAGCTTCACCACGTTCAACTACGCGGTGCCGACCTCCGGCGTCGTGACGGTTGAGGTGTACAGCATGACGGGCCAGAAGGTCATGGGCCTGAACGCAGGCCGCGTCGAGAGCGGTGCGCATTCGTTCGAGCTGAACGTGGCGTCGCTCCCGGCCGGTGTGTACTCTGTGCGCCTCGTGTCCAACGGACACAGCGTGTCGCGCATGATCACGGTCGCTCGCTGATTCAGCGCAGCAACCGTCGGTATTGATGAAACGGAGCCCCGGCAGCGATGCCGGGGCTCTCTTTTTCGGGCCGGAGCATTCTCCGTAAAAACGTATCTTGGCCGCAACAGTATACGCGGCCGCGCCCGCCGCCTTACCCCAATTTTTGCTCTCAGGGTATCATGACACTCGGGAACCTCTTTCGATGCTCCGCCGCGGCATTGATCGGATTTGTCTTCACGACGGCAACGGCCGCCGCGCAGGATGCTTCCTTCACGGTGGAAGTGCACAATCAGACCGCCACGCTCGGCCCCGGCGGTTTCGCCGAATTCAAGATGCAGGTGCGGAACAACACCGGAAGCCCGCTGCGCCTCAGCGTGGTGCGCACGATAAACCAGCGCCCGGACAGCACCTGGAAGACCTCGATCTGCTACGATGACCTCTGTTTCATCGACACGCTCTCCTACCCCCCACCGTTCGAGTTGAAGGCGGCTCAGACGCGATACCTGAAGCTGAACGTGGAGGCGGGGATGGAACTGCAGCCCGGCATGGTCTGCCACGTCGTGATGGAGGTTTCCTCGTTGACCGGTGAGGCGGTGCAGAAGGAGTTCGACGTCACGGCCGCGGTCAGCTCCGTGACCGACCCAACCTCCCTTCGTGCCGGCGCCGCATATCCGAACCCGGCCAGGTCCGTGCTCAACATCCCGATGCCGTCGGCGGCCGCGCGCGCGCATGGGCTGTCTCTCAAAATCTACGACGCGCGCGGGCTTCAGGTCGCCGACCTGAGCGATATGGCGCGCGGCTCGTTGGGCACCATGCAGGTCGATGTATCGAACATGCCGAGCGGCGCCTTCCGCTACGTGCTCGACGTCGACGGCGAACGGCGCACGGAGCCGTTCGTGATCGCTCATTGAGAGTCGATCCGATCCGAGATTGAATACTCCTTCCGCGGGGAACATCCCCGCGGAAGGATCGGTTGCCGCACACATTCCCCACCAACGGATCGTTCCACGCAGGGACCAGAGCCATGCCCGGATCCTCCATACATATCGCAGCGTTCTGCGCTGTCGTCGGCACACTCCTCTCATCCGCGCCGATGCGCTCTTCGGCGCAGGAGAGTCCGTATTCGCTCGAGATCACGAAGACGGTCGACACCACGCAGCCGGGCATCCTGGTCGAGTTCAACATGTACGTGCGCAACGAATCGAGCGGCAATCTGCCGCTGTGGGTGACGCGCACGAGGAACGTTCTCCCCGACACCACGTATCACACCGTCATCTGCTACGGGGCCGTCTGCTGGCCGGACACCATGTCATCGCCTCCGCCCCTGGAAATCCCACCCGGGGAATCGAAGCTCGTGCATCTGACGTTCGATGTCGGAAGC
>CAZJYH010000338.1:0-5673 GCA_964549365.1 uncultured Alphaproteobacteria bacterium | reverse complement strand
ATGCGCCCGCTGCCTCTGGACCGGCAACTTGAACCACTCATTGAATTATCCTCCTAACTACTATGAAAGCCGATGCGACGATATGTTCCGGCAGACCGCCGCACCCGCGGACCAGGTGATTGTATTGAGACGTGTTCATTTCAACGTCACGGTTGTCGCGGGCCGGGACCGGCCGGCCCGCGACAGTGCTTCATTCCGTCCTCCGTGCGTCTCGCGCGACGCAGCGCCGTCAGCGCACGTTGCCCCCACAGCTGCGACCATTGTTGAAGTCGTTCAGCTTGTTGTGGTTGCTCTGATGCGAGTTCGTCCACGTCTTGCGGCGACACCCGGGAGGATTGTTCGCCACATAATCCTCGGCATCGGCCACATCGGCGTCCACCTCGAGATGATCGCATCCGTTGGCGATATTCAACTTCGTGGCGATCAACTGCGAGCACATCTGGTAGCTGCGGTCGCCGGCGGTCGGGCGCCGCAGAATATCGAGCGCCTGATATTTGGAGTACGTACGGCAGCCGACGCGCACCGAGGTGCACGGCCATTCATCCGGATGGCGTGCCCAGTACGTGCACGAGCGCGGCGGCTTGGAGCACACCGGCGCATTCCGCTTGTACCCGAAGTTCTCGGTGCGGGTCTGCGCGCCCATCGAAAGCGTGGTCTTGGCGGCATCGCTGGTCATCGTCCCGTCGGGATCGGTCACCGCGGTCACATCGTCGGCCAGGGTTCCGAGATCCACCTTCACCGTGTACGTGCCGATGCTCAGCCCCGTGAACGTGTACGTGCCGTCATCGTCCGTCTCGACCGTCATCGTCTTGTCGACGACGCCGTCGTTGTTGAAGTCACAGAGCAGCGTTACCGTGATGCTCGGAATGCCCGGCTCGTCCACGTTCTGCGTGCTGTCGCCGCTGTTCTCGTAATAGATCGCACCGGAGATGACGCCCGTGTTGAAGTCCGGGAGGATCGGGAGCACCGGGGCTCCGGCCGAGTCCACGCCCAACGCATCCAGCGGGAACCGGAACGCGTTCAGGTTGTTCATGTCCACCCCGCTGATCTTCACCTGGTACACCCCCGCCGGCAACACGTCGGCGTGGTAGTCCATCTTGCTCCGATCCATCGGATCGGTCGACAATCGGAACTGCTCCCACTCCAGGTTCCCCGATGGATTGTTGTTCGCGTAGTGAACTCCGTCCGGCGTGATCACCTCGTACGTCACGTTCGGTGAGCGACGCGTCACGAAGTTCCGAGAGTCGTCCGCCGGATTGCTCGTCGTCGTCCCGCCCAACGGTGTGTTGTTCGCGTCCACACACGGCAGCGTCGAGTGCGCAACGCCCTCCGGAACCGCCATCGTGCCGTGCGACCACTCCGGCAACGTGCTGTCCGGAGTGTCCGGATCGTTGTCGTCGTTCGCCGTGCAGTCGTACGACCCGTAATCCATGTCCCCGTCCCAGACCGTGAACTCCGGCCGCGCAACGCGCATGTACAGATAGAAGCTCCACGATCCGTCATACGTCGTCGGCTCCAGCGTCGGATACGCCGGGCAGATCACCTGCGCGTCGGCCAGCGCGAACACCGGCGAGGTGTACGCTACCGGACGGTTCAACAGCGCCACCACCGTGCCGCTCGTCCGGATCTTGAAGTTGCTCCACGTGTTCGCCACCGTGATGTCCGGATTGTGCACCACCAGCTTGTAGAAGTAGTCGCCGGTCGGGCTCTTCGCCGACGCAGCGCTGGGGACCGTCGCGCTGAACCAGGCATTATCCAACATCTCGGCTCCCGTCCACTGCGCCAGAACCTGTGTCCCGGTACCGTCACCGTTCGGATCGGCGTACAACGCATACTGCATCTGCAGCGTGCCGATATCCCAGCGCCCCCCCGTCTCGCCGTCGAAAATGCCGACCTCGATGGATGCCGCCGAGGCCGGAGCCGCCAACTTCAACACCACATCCTCACCCAACGTGTTCAACCCCGCCCCTGCCATCGTCAGGAAGCGGCCGTCGTCGACACGAGCCGACGGGAAGTACACGTATCGTGCCTGCGCCGAGAGGGACACGGTCAGACACGCGATCATGCCGAGGGCCATCGACAATCGGGCAACGATGCGCCCGCTGCCTCTGGACCGGCAACTTGAACCACTCATTGAATTATCCTCCTGGATTCGTAACGAGCCGATGCAGTGACCAGGACCGACAGGCCACCGCATCCGCGGACCAATTTTTGAGCGTGACGACTACGAACGGTACGGCAACGCCGGAATTCGTTGCACAGCGCGGTGGGGAAACGGGCCGGGTACGGGCACCGCAACCTTGCGACCGCGAATGTGCTACGCGAGCGTGGCCATCCGTGACACCATGATGCGTCGGGGATATGAAGGATCCATGCGGCACGAACCGCATGACATGCGTGAAATGTGGATCATCATGGACCTCAATGATCGATGTTTGGACGTGTTCGCGCCTGCCTGGACGGCACATGCACAAACGACAATGCGAGGCAGAGAAACGGGGTGCTCTGGCGGTTGGGCGCGTCGCCTGGAAAGCGAAACGCAAACACGCATCATGTGCCACTGGACAGAGGCGCGCGATGCGATCCGGGTACACAGATCCTCCAAAGCACCAAGCCCACACGGATCCCCGCTCCTACCAGCGGATTTCCCGGAGCTGTCGAACGGCCCTTCGCCTCGGGGCGACACCGTACAAGCTTCAGCGACCTGCGCACATATTGCCCGAGGATGGGCTGTCACCTGGATGCCGCCGCCATACACTCAGGCATGGCTGACGATATCTCAAGCTTTCGAGGCACCGAATACCGTAGCAT
Source organism: uncultured Alphaproteobacteria bacterium (assembly GCA_964549365.1). Lineage (GTDB taxonomy): Bacteria > Bacteroidota > Ignavibacteria > OLB7 > OLB7 > JAFDZV01. The sequence goes on along the minus strand of CAZJYH010000338.1, from coordinate 2,862 downwards.
TCAGTTCGGACTCTCGAGCCTGCCTTCCCGGATCAACCACCAGCAGATAGTGGAGGACTCCCGGCCGGCCAGGACTTCAAATTTTTCAACGGGACATCAACCGGCGATCGACGATCCGTTGGGAAAGTCGACAAAGCCGACACCGACGTTCCGAGTGATCTCACGCAATGTTCCGTGAACGATCAAACGAGGCGCTGCGTATTCTCGCTTCGACTGGTCCTTACTCACAGCCGAATCATGCGGGTTCGCCGCGACATCTTCCAAGTTCTTCATCGGGATGTTTCTCCTGATCCTGACATTCCGGTACACACCAGGGACAATGTATACACACGTCACGCGGAGCTTCTTCCACAAACGCGGTGCACATCAACGTTGGACCTCGGATACCCCACATTGCATGGAGACCAAGCCATGCAACTGTCAGCACCACAACGCACCAGGGAAACACATGGGAGGGTTTCCGGGTTCGAATATCCTCCCTGGGTTGAAACGATGCAACCACTAATTCCAACGATTTTTCGGCTACCCCAAACGTTTACCGGCAGTAATCTTCGGCCGAAAGACTCTCTGTGACGATGCCGCGCACAGGTACGAATTGTACGAACGAACCGCCACGCGCCGATCTTTCCATCGGCTCGCTTCGTTGCCCGGCCCTCGAACGGCGCCATACCGTTGTTGTTCCGGGCATTCCCCATCACTGCACTTCCCTTCAAAACCCTCAAAATATCGTCGGAATCAGGGTTGTTACGTAATCCCTGCTGCTTGTCGGGTCGACAAGGACCGACAAGATGGTGATTTACGCCCATGCATGCAAATAAAAGCTGAGCAATCGTTCCGTGTGGAGCGTGGCCGGGCATCACGCGATCAGCCGGGCTCGGACAGAGCGATTGCCGCCAACGCAGCATCCGCCGCGGCGATCGTCCGGTCGATCAGTTCGTCGGAATGAGCCGCCGACACGAACCACGCTTCAAACTGCGAGGGAGGAAGATAGACACCGAATGTGAGCATAACATGAAAGAACGCGGCGAAGCGTCGAGTGTCGGCCGCGACCGCATCGGCGTAGGTGCGAACCGGGATGCCGGCAAAGAAGAGCGTGAGCATCGAGCCGATACGATTCACCGTCGCGGCGATGCCATGACGTGCCGCGGACTCCGCCAGGCCGTTGCCGAGCCGCTCGGCGGCGGCATCGAGCCCTGGATACGGATTCTCCTCGATCAGCAGCCGCAGCGTCGCCAGTCCGGCGGCAACCGCGAGTGGATTCCCGGAAAGCGTCCCGGCCTGGTAGACCGCGCCGAGCGGCGAGACGGTCCGCATGATGTCACGTCGTCCCCCGTACGCAGCCGCCGGAAGACCGCCGCCGATGATCTTTCCGAGCGTGTACATGTCCGGCGTGATACCGTACAACGAGGCGGCGCCGCGCAGCGCCACGCGGAACCCGGTCATCACTTCGTCGAAGATCAGCATGGCCCCTTCGGCCGTGCATAGATCGCGAAGCCCCGCCAGGAAGAGCGGATCGGCCGGCACCACCCCCATGTTCCCCCCGATCGGCTCGATGATCACCGCCGCGATCTCGCCATGATTGGCGCTGAACAGCTCGCGCACCGAATCAAGATCGTTGAAGTTCGCAACCAGCGTGGTCGCTGCCGTTCCTTCAGGGACACCCGGTGAGCTCGGCGCGCCGTGGGTCAGCATCCCGCTCCCCGCGCGAATCAGAAACGCATCGCCGTGGCCGTGGTAGCACCCTTCGAACTTGATGAACTTCTCGCGACCGGTAAATCCGCGAGCCAGACGAACGGCGGACATCGTGGCCTCGGTTCCGCTCGATACCAGCCGCACCATCTCCAGCCCGGGCAACAACCCGGTCAACAGCTCCGCCATCTCCACCTCCAGGCGCGACGGGGCACCGAAGCTGGTGGCACGTTCGGTCTGCTCGGCGATCGCCGCCCGCACGCGCGCGTCGCCGTGCCCCAGGATGAACGGCCCCCACGAACCGACGTAATCGATGTAGGTGTTGCCGTCGGCGTCGATGAGATGAGCGCCCTGCGCCCGCTCGAAGAACACCGGCGTGCCGCCGACGGCGCCGAAGGCACGTACGGGGGAGTTGACGCCGCCGGGTATCACCGCGCACGCGCGCGCGAACAGATCGTTGCTGGAGCTATGGTTCACGATTGACGGATGTTGATGTTCCGAGGCCCTGCATGTACGGGATGCCTTGTTCCGTTTCCACCGGATGTTGTCGCGGCATCGATTCCACGACACGCGCCGGCCCGATGCGCATGGGTGCCGTGGCCGAATCCGGCACGACACGTATCCCCGGCACAGCTTCGCGGTGCCGGGGATGGAGAGGCCCTCCGCTCGATTTCGTCTCTCTTCAATTTCCCTCTTCAATCCATCTGCTTCCGCCCTCAACCGTTCATCACATACCGCTTTGCGAAGTAGCTGATGATGATCGACGCGCCGGCCCGGCGGATGCCGAGCAGCGACTCGCGCATCGCGGCGTCGAGATCGATCCAGCCGTTGCGGGCTGCGGCATGGATCATCGCATACTCGCCGGAGACCTGATATGCGGCGATCGGAACGTCGGCAGCGGCGGCGAGCGCGCCGATGATGTCGAGGTACGGAAGCGCCGGCTTCACCATGAGGATGTCGGCCCCCTCGGCCAGGTCCAGCTCCGCCTCACGCATCGCCTCTCGCGCGTTGGCCGGATCCATCTGATGCGAGCGACGATCGCCGAAGCTCGGGGTCGATCCGGCGGCATCACGGAAGGGCCCATAGAACGCGCTGGCGTACTTCACCGCATACGACATGATCGCGATCTCGCTGAAGCCCTCGGCGTCGAGCGCCGTGCGGATGGCGGCAACG
>CAZJYH010000337.1:0-5726 GCA_964549365.1 uncultured Alphaproteobacteria bacterium | reverse complement strand
GGACCTGCTGATCTCGGACGGCGCGATCACCGCGATCGGGGATGCCCTTCCGGTGCCCGACGGCGCCGATGTGCGCGACGGGTCGGGATGGGTTGCCGCACCCGGCTTCTACGACATGCATGTGCATCTGCGCGAGCCGGGGGCGACGTACAAGGAGACGATCGCGAGCGGTTGCGCCGCGGCGGCCAACGGCGGCTTCACCGGCGTCTGCGCGATGCCGAACACTTCGCCCGCGACCGACGGAGCCGAGATCGTGCACACGATCATGTGGCGCGCGCAGGGGCTTCCGGTGGACGTGCTCCCCTCGGCGGCCACCACGAAGGGGCGGAAGGGGGAGGAGCTTGCGCCGATGGGGGCGCTGCATGCGGTCGGCGTACGGTTGTTCACCGACGACGGCGACTGCGTTCGATCGCCCGAGGTGATGCGCCGCGCATTCGAGTATGCGTCCATGTTCGAGGGGGCGGTGATCAGCCAGCACTGCGAGGAGCACTCGATGACGCGCGGGTTCGCGATGAACGAAGGGGCCGTCTCGACGCGGCTTGGCCTGGCCGGGTATCCGGCGATCGCCGAGGAGTTGATCATCGCGCGCGACATCATGCTCGCGGAGTTCTGCGGGAACCGCCCGTACCACGTCTCGCACATGAGCACCGCAGGCGCGCTGGATCTGGTGCGCAAGGCGAAGGCGCGCGGGCTGACGGGGATCACCTGCGAGGTGACGCCGCATCACTTCGTTCTGACCGACGAGGCGGTGGAGACGCACGGCACCAACGCGAAGATGAACCCGCCGCTGCGCACCGGGCGCGACGTTGCCGCGATGCTCGAAGGCTTCGCCGACGGCACCATCGACGCCATCGCCACCGATCACGCGCCGCATGCGTTGGCCGAGAAGGAGGTGGAGTTCCAGAACGCACCGAACGGCATCATCGGGCTGGAGACCGCGATCGGCCTGAGCTGCACGCATCTGCTGCACACGGAAGTGGTCACGCTTGCGCGGCTGGTGGAGCTGATGTCCGTCAACCCGCGCCGCATCCTCTCGCAGCCGGTGCCGGAGATCGCCGAGGGGGCGAAGGCCAACCTGACGATCTTCGCGCCGGACGAGGAGTGGACCGTGGACACGGCCCGCTTCAAGACGCTCTCGCTGAACACGCCGTTCAACGGCGTACGACTGAAAGGGAAGCCGGTGGCGATCGTCAACAACGGACAGACGGTGTGGAGCGAGCTGTAGAAAGTATGAAGGATGAAGTATGAATTATGAAGGGGTGTGTCACAATGCATCCTTCGTCAGTGGCCGTCTCGTCCGATACCCCCCCCCGATATCAGAGCCGTGACATTCTTCTCCCGCTCTTTTCCAGAGCATGTCCTGTCGCAGATCCCGATGTGTCGGGGAGCATCGCGAGGGAAAAGGAAGGTGCCGGCCCCGATGAGAACATCAGGGGGCAGGGAGTTCGCCCGGTGGCAACAACGGAAACGTACTGCCATCAACAAAACCCCTCCTGACCTCCCTCCCTCGCTACGCTCGGGACATGCTTTGGAAAAGGGGAGGGACGCACAACGGGAAGTCCGGAAGCGGTGCCCCCCTCCCTCGCTACGCTCGGGACATGCTTGAGAAAAGTGGAAGGGACGCAACCACCACTTCAACCACCTGGCAGGATCCTGCGCACTTGGCTAGCAATTGTGCAACAAGACCAGTATGAATTATTAAGGGTGAAGGATGAACTATGTATTCAAAATTAGGAATGTGGAATTTCGGTGGAACGGTGTCGTGCTGCTGTGGAGAACGCTGTGCTCAGGAACTCAACATCGTATGTGAAGCGATACGCCGAGTTCGCAGAGTTCCAGGAATGCACGGTGCTTGTTGTCCTCCACGCGATGATGGAATGGTGTGGTAAACGCCGGTAATGATTCAACCGCCAGTCGTGGCATCGGTCGATTTGCCATCATGGGCGAAGGTGAGGGATTCAATCCGAATGACGAGGTCGTTGAGATCATCACTATCTCGACCGTCATTGCATCGATAGCGGCGATATGCGCCACAGTTTTCAACAACCATCGCCGCGCCGTTGTGCCATGAGTGCACTACTCCATCGCCGACGTCCCAGACATTCTTCACAAAACACTTCCCATCCGTCGAGTTTACCTGCAAGGAGACGCAGGCGGGCGCTGTGTTCTCCCAAAGCAGTATGCTGCCAGCGATGGTTTGACCGTTAACCTCGAAGGTGCCATTCGTGGATAGGTGCACGCCCTGCTTCCAATGCGAGTTCGTGGATTCAAAAACAACGCGAATCTGTGCGCTGCCGGCCACGGGAATCGTGTCGACAAGTTGAACGACCTGGCCTTTATATATGATCGGCAGCCCCCCGGATCCACGAAACAACTCTTCAAATGACGGCATGACTATGTCGTGACATGTGAATTTGAACCTGCCGTGGAGAACGGATGCCGGGAGACAGGCAGAGTATTACGCATTGCGAATCGCAGTACGACGAGTGACATGATGACGACGAAGTGGGGAATTGCAGGTCACCAAACAACGCGAGACCGTCGAGGCGATCGGCACATGACAAGTCGGCAACGCAGCACCCGCTGCCGCATTTTTCATTCATCCTTCATAATTCATAATTCATACTTTCTCCTCACGTGTATTCCACCAGGTCGTGACGCGTGAGGACGGCGGTGATGATGCCGTAATCGTCGATGAGGATGGCGCGGGCATCCTTGAGGAAGCGGATGGCGTTCGTCACGTCGGAGGTGTGCGGCAGCACGGGGAAGCCGGGCTCCATGATATCCTTCACCGGGCGGTCCAGCAGCGAGCGATCCTCCAGCACGGCCGCCATCACGCGGTTGTCGCGCAGTGAGCCGACGGGCTGATTCTCCTCCATCACCGGAAGCTGGCTGAAGCCCTGTCCGTTCATCAGGTCCAGCGCCTCGCGCACCGTCATCTCGGGCGTTGCGGCCACGAGCTTCGGCGCGCCGTTGCGGGCCGTCTTCATCTGCAACACCATCTGCAGCGTCACCGTCTCGGCTTCGAGGAATCCCTTCTCCTGCAGCCACTCGTCCGAGTGATGCTTCGTGAGATAACGCTCGCCGGTGTCGCAGATGATCACCACCATCACATCCCCTTCCTTCAGCTCCGCCGCCTTGCGGACCGCGGCCACCATGTTCATGCCGGAGGAGCCGCCGCAGAAGATCCCCTCCTCGCGTGCCATGCGCCGCGCCATCATGAACGCCTCGCGATCGCCCACGTTCACCACCTCGTCCACGTAGTCGAAGTGGAGGTTGCCGGGGATGCGCTCCTGGCCGACGCCCTCGATCAGATATGGCAGCGCCTCAACCAGGCGTCCGGTATCCTTGTAGGTCTTCAGCGACGAGCCGTTCGGGTCGGCGGCGATCACCTTGATCCCGGCGTTCTTCTCCTTGAAGAAGCGTCCGCAGCCGCTGATCGTGCCGCCGGTTCCCATGCCGGCCACGAAGTGCGTCACCTTCCCCTCGGTCTGCTCCCAGATCTCAGGGGCAGTGCCGTGGTAGTGCGCCTCCGGGTTGGCGGGGTTGTCGTACTGATTCAGCATCAACGCATTCGGGATCTCGCGCGACAGCCGCAGCGCCGTGTTGTAGTAGTACTCGGGCGAGCTCGGCTTCGCCGCCGATGGGACGATCAGCACGTCGGCGCCCATCGCCTTCAGGTAGCGCACGCGCTCCACCGAGGCCTTGTCGGTCATCACGAACAGGCAGCGGTATCCCTTCTGCGATGCCGCCAGCACCAGGCCGATGCCCGTGTTCCCGCTGGTCGGCTCGATCAGCAGTCCCCCGGGCTTGATGCGTCCTTCGCGCTCGGCCGCCTCCACCATCCGAATGCCGATCCGGTCCTTCACCGAGCCGCCCGGGTTCGTGCTCTCCAGCTTCGCCAGCACGGTTCCCTTCGTGCCGGCGACGACATTCTTCAAACGGATGAGCGGCGTGTTGCCGATGAGGTCGGTGATCGCGTTGAGATACTGCATGGGATCGGTTCCGGTATTGCTCTGTTCGCGGTTCGCCCGGCGTACGGCCCGAGACGGCGGGGCGGGCGCGATGAATGGATCGCGCAATTTAGTACGCGGACCCCCAGCGCACCGAATGCGGCGGAAGCACGGGGCGCGATTTCACACTCCCTTACGTTGCGCTTTCATAAATTCATCGCGCCATACGCATCTGCCGGAGACGATCACTCCGGCCGATACCGTTTCCACACTGCACTGCGGCGCACGGCACACTGTGCGAGCCTCACGTGATCTACTTCGACAACCCCTTTCGTACGCTTGGCCTGCTCACGGATGTGACGCGGGTCGGTGCGCGCACGGCCATGCAGTCGCTGCGCGCCCGCAGCCGGATGGCGGCGGTGGGCGGTCCGGTCGATGCTGCTAACGATCCGCTCAGCGCGCTCGCCGACGCGAACCGCAACGAGGACGCCGTGCGCGACGCGTTCAACGCGCTCGGGGCGATCGGCTCGCGACTGGAGGCGCGGTTGTTCTGGTTCACGGCCACCGGGGAACGGGACACCTGCGCGCTTCGATGCATGGCAGCCGGCGATTTCACCGGGGCCATCGCTGCCTGGAGTGCCGTGGACGACGTCGCCGCCCGCGCGAACCTCGCACGTCTGTATCACGCTCTCGCGATCGCGGCGGACCTCCACGGAGCGGCGGCGGCGCGCGCGGTGAAGAATCCCTGGGGCGAGGCGGTCAGGCATTGGGCAAGAGTTGCCGCCGACGAGCGGTTCTGGCGCGAGCTTGCGCTCGCCGACGCGTCGGGGGGCTTCGAGCCGGCAGCGAACGGCGAGGATATCGCGGCGTTGAGAGGCGGTCTGTGGCCGCTGCTGCTGGCGCCGTCGAATGCGTTCGTCCTGCGCCTGGTTGAGCTGCGCGATTACGGTGCCGCATGTGATCATATCGACTCGTGGGCGGCGGCGGGAGCGCCGCCGGCGGACGTGGCGGCGCTGGAGAGCGAGGGCTTCGTGCCGTTCTTCGCGCGGCTCGATCTCGCACTCGACGACGCGCGCATCGCACTGCCGTTGAAGCCGGGGACCGGTGTGCGGGGCTCCATCGCAGCACGATATGCCGCCTACCGCAAGCTGGCCGCGCCGCTTCTTGCGGACCTGTTGAAGCTCACCGGGACGACGTTCGAGCCTGCGAAACGAGCGGGCGGCAAGTGCGCGGATCTCCTGGAGGAGCTTGTGACCGATGCCGTGCGGATCGATGCCACCATGCTCGCGACGCGCCTTCGAGCCGAGGCGCGGGGGGTGCTCAGCGGCGTCGTTGCCGCTCCGATTCGCCCGGCTGAAATCGGAAACGGCCGTGCCGATCCGCGGGCGGTCGCTCTGTTTTCGGCGCTCGCCGCGCTGGCGTTGCTTGGGCTCGTTTCCCGCACGTTCTTCGACCGACGCGCGCCGGCGAGCCGATATGTCTATCCCACATCGGCTCACGCCGCGCGCGACGCCGATCGGCGCGGCTCCCTGCACGACAGCGATCTGGATGCGTACGTCGAGTCCATGGATTCCGCGCGCGGAGAGCCCAACAGTGTTCTCGCAGAGGTGGAGCGCGCCGATGCCGAGCTCGACCGCCAGTGCGCGAGCGTCGACGCGTTTGCCGCGCAGCTCGAGAAGACGCTGGCCGGGTTGGATCGCCTGGACAGCCTGGAGCGGACGATTGATCGCCGCGACACGCTGACCAGGCGGCCGACGATGGAGCGGGCACGAA
>CAZJYH010000336.1:2209-5732 GCA_964549365.1 uncultured Alphaproteobacteria bacterium | reverse complement strand
TTCTCTCCCCTGCCCACCACCTCGGCGTCCTTCAGGCCGAGCAACTGCTGCGCGAACTCGGCGCGGCGCTGCGACAGCGCCTTGTTGTAGTACGGCAGGCCGATGCGATCGGTGTGCCCGACCACGCGCACGGTGGAGGTTGAATCGACCTTCTGCTTGATCAGATCGCTCGCCTGCTGCGTGAAGGAGAACACCTGCGCGCTGTCGAAGCTGAACAGAAGCAGGTTGAATTCGTCCACGTACTTCCCATCGACAACCGTGCGCTCCTCCTCGTACTCTCCCTCCGAACGGACCACCACCTTTCGGCTGGAAAGGCGTGCCATGTCCTGATAGAGCGTGTCGCGGATCGTGAGCGTGGAGGAGACCTCCAGCGGGACGCGCAGGTCGAGGTCCGGACGGTTCTCGATCTTGAAGTCGATCTGCTTCGGCGGCAGACCGCTGCCGGTCACCGCCTTCTTGATCAACGAGTCGCCGATCCTCACGTCGAGCGACCACCCGTCGACAACCCCGTCGGTGTCGGGCTTCGAGGGGGGCGGGATGAAACGCACCGTTCCGATCGGCGCGAGGAACGTGGTATCGGGAAGTTCCACCGGGCGTTCGACGATGAAGCCTTCGGACGCGATCTCGACGCGCTGATTCTCACGCGCCGCCTCGGCGGTGTCCACCTCACTGAGCGACGGGTTCGACGGGAGCCCCTGCGCCACCAGCTTGATACGCTTGGCCGGCACCTTCCACACGTTCACCAGATAGTCGCGCACGGCCTCCACACGGCGCTGTGCAAGCGTGGTGTCCTTCTCGAACTGGCTGACGCAGCCGGTGAGCGTGATCTCCTTGACCCTGTCGTCGCGGATGCGCTGGCCGACGATGTTGAGCAGCTGGTAGTAGATATCGAGCGTACTGCCGCGCGGCAGGCGTTCCAGCTGGAAGTTGCGGCGATTCTTCGGGTCGAGCCGGGCATATCGCTCCGGGATCCCCGCCGAATCGCGTTCGAAGAAGATGTACGGCAGCAGCGCATGCACCTCGGTCGCGCGCACCTTTTTCTTCGAGACGGTGATCGTATCGCTCAGACCGGACGAGGTGATACCCTTGGCATCGAACGGACCGGCCTGCGGCTTCTGCACGATCGGCGTGTCGGGCTTCTTCGGCGGCGGTGGTGGAGGTGGCGGCGGGCCCGAGATGAGGCCGAAGCGCAGCCCGACGATCAGGCTGAGCGCCGATCCCTGCCACGACTGCCCCGTGATCAGGTTGCCGATGTAATCGCGGTGCTGCGGCTGGTACTGCATCTCGTCGAAGATGCCGAGCGAGCGGTTCAACGGCTGCTCGTAGCCGACGCCGGCGGTAACGGCCAACGCCGACGCGGTGTTCGAGAACGAACGCGAACCAAGGTTGCGCGAGGTCCCACGGAACGGCGACTTGAACTGCATGCCGAGCGGGCCGCCGATCCGTTCAACGTAGTTGTAGTCACCGCCGAACGGCAGCAGCAGCGTCGGGCCGCCGTAGAAGTAGAGCGGGAACGAGAACGGAGCAACTCTCGCGTAGAGCGTTGGGGCGAAGTGGCTGAACGATGTCTCCACGGTCCCCTGCACGCTCGCCTCCTTCGCCGCCGCGCCGATCACATCATCACGGTTGACATAGGTCTGGATCAGCTTTCCCTGATGCGCCTGATACCCGAGGCGGATGCCGATGTTGAACGTGCCGGTCACCGGAAGCTCGGCAAGCAGGCCGACCGTCACGCCGCTGCCGTCGCCGGTAAGGAACGTTGCCGCGTTCGGCAGCGCCAACTGCGCGTTGAACACGGTGGGCGGCAGGAACGCGTCGTATGCGATCAGCGACACGCCGCTGTAGGCGCCGAAGTAGATCCACGGCGTGTTCGGAACGGGCGTGGAGTCCGCCTCGTTCAACGATGCCTCGTCGGTGGGCTGCGCCGACGCCGTGCCCCCCACCCCCAGCCATGCCGCAACAAGGAGAAACAGAGCGAAAAGGAGGGGATACGATTGAGGGCGTTGGTTCGGTGAACGCTTCGGGCTCATAGTGCTCGGATCTGATACATGGATAGCGGTAACGGGCGGGCACCTTTGCCGTCCCACCGCAACCGGGGATAGATATGCTTGATCCCGCGGAGGAGTGTATGCCGCGTTGCAGGCCGTGCGCCGCTCGGAGCGAGCACAACGGACGACATCCGCGACGAGCGATGGGAAATCCATAACGAGGATAACGCAAATCGCCGAGTATTACAACGCATCGGACAAAATTAGCGCTTCTTGAACAAGGACACACGTGACGCGCGTCATCGATGCGCCGGAGTTTCCGTCCGCAAGCGTCGCGTCGTGCACGCGGGCCTCCGTGCTCACATCCGCGCGCCGATGAGGTTGCCGCTCTCGTACAGACGCAGCCCGCGACGATAGGCAACTACGGCGAACAACGGCGCGGCCGCCGCCAACGTTAGCAGTCCAGCGATCGCCCACGGGCTGGGATCGAAGATCTGCGCGGCCTGCACGGTGCCGATATACGCCGCCGGAATGACGGTGTACAGCACCATGCGAACGCCGGCCGAGAATATCGATGCCGGCTTCTTGGCGAAATGCAGCATCACCGAGAGAAGCTTGTACACCACGATCATGTTTCCCAATCGAAACGTGAGCGCATGCACCACGATCACCCATGAGATGAAGATGCTGGAGCCGGCAAGCACGCCCACGGCAAGGAACAGGATATTGTGCGCCGAGATGCCGAGCAGCAGGAAGTAGACGACGGTGCCGAGGACAACCTGCACGGCGCGCAGCGGTTGCGCCCCCGAGAAGAAGATCTGGTAGACGGCGGATTTCGGTTGCACGAGGAACGTGTCGATCTGCCCCTTGATCACCATCTCGGAGGCGTCCCACACGTTGTTCCCGAGCAGCGTGTCGGCAACGCCGTAGATCACATGATTGAACACCACCAGCGCCGCAAGCTGCTCGAACGTCGCGCCCGGGATCCCGTCGGAGATCGAGAAGAAGATCCTCCAGTAGAAGAGATACATCCCGATCTCCAGCACCGAAAGCAACGCCTCGAAGACGAAGTTGGTGCGATACTCGAGCGCGCTTCGCCAGTTGACGCGCATGTATGCCGACGTCAGGATGATATATCGCCACAGCGTTCTCATCGATGTCGTATCTTTGCCGCGATAGTTGTAGCACAGTAAAGCATGATGACGATTCCGTTTTCCGTAGAAGGTTCCGCTAAGGATTGCCTGATCCAGATCCGCGATCTTGTCGACAACCGCGTGATCGCCGATATCTTTCATGGCCGCCTCGAGCCCGGCGTGCACTCGGCGGAGTTCGACCCGCAGGAAGTGTTCAAGGGACTCGATGCCGGCTATTACGCCCTGCATCTGCTGATCGGCGACGAGGTGGAGTCGTACCCGTTGCAGTACATGCCGTAGCATGCCGGTTCCCGCCGGCGTGACTCGTTGCCGCCGGCCGTTTACCGACTCATGAGGGAGATCGCCGTCCCCACCGCCGCCCCGCCCAATATCAGCCAGATC